>JBBQVP010000004.1:0-56136 GCA_038211455.1 Burkholderiales bacterium | reverse complement strand
CGCCCACCGGCGCACCACCGGCCAGCATCTCCTCGGTCATGACATAGCGTTCCAGCGCGGAGCGCTCGTGGCCGCCGTATTGCTTCGGCCAGCGCATGCCGATGTAGCCGCGCTCGCCGCACTTGCGGCTGAACGCGTCGTCGGGTGAGGACCACGAATTGCGGCTCGGCGTAAACGCACCTTTCGCGACTTCTTCGGCGATGAAGGCGCGCACCTCGTGTTGGAGCTGCGCGGCCTCCGGCGGCAGCTGAACCGGTTCGAACCTGAATTCATGCATCTCTTCCCCTCCGGGCATTGTTTCGACGGCAGACGGCAATATAGCCGAGACAACGCAGGCGCGTAAAAGTAACATCCATCGGGCGGACAAAATATCGAACCTTGGAGACAGGCATGAGTGAACCAGTACGCTATGAACAGGACGGCGGCATCGTCACACTGACGTTGAACGAGCCGGAAACGCGCAACGCCATATCCCCCGAAATAGTCGATGCGCTGGTCGAATACACCGAGCGCATCAACGCTGACCTGACCGTCGGCTGCGTGATCCTGACCGGGGCGGGCGAGGGCTTTTCCTCTGGCGGGAACGTGAAGCGGATGGCGGCGAAGTCCGAGCTCTTCGGCGGCAGCCCCGCCGAGATCCGGCGCGGCTACCACCAGGGCATACAGCGGATTCCGCTTGCGATGTATGCGCTCGAAGCGCCCTCGATCGCGGCGGTGAACGGTGCCGCGGTTGGCGCAGGCTGCGACCTGTCGACCATGTGCGACATCCGGATCGCCGGGCGCAGCGCGAAATTCGCGGAAAGCTTTCTTCGCGTCGGGCTGGTGTCGGGCGACGGCGGCGCCTGGTACCTGCCGCGCGTGGTTGGGTTGTCGAAGGCCTACGAAATGACCTTCACCGGTGAGTTCCTCGACGCGGCCGAAGCCGCCCGGATCGGCCTGGTGTCCAGGGTCGTCGATGACGACAAGCTGATGGACGAAGCCCGTGCGCTTGCTTCGCGCATCGCCGCGCAGCCGGTGCACTCGCTGCGTCTTACCAAGCGCCTGCTGCGCGATTCCCAGCAGGTGCAGCTGCCTGTGGCGCTCGAACTTGCCTCTTCGATGCAGGCCCTTGTCCAGCATACGCATGACCAGCACGAGGCGGTGCTGGCGTTCACCGAGAAGCGCAAGCCCAAGTTCGAACGCCGCTGAAGATGGTCGGTGACGCGCCGGCCTTGCGCAGCGGCATCTACAGCTATCCGGGTACCAGCCGAGTCAGCTATGGCACGGGATTCGAGGCGGCACTCTCCCGGGAGCTTGAGCTTGCACCGGCGCAACGCGTGTACGTCCTTGCGAGCGGCACGCTGGAGCGCACCACGGACGTGGTGCGGAGATTGCGTGACGTCCTGGGCGGGAGGTTCGCGGGCCTCTGCACGCGGATCGGCGCGCACACGCCGCGCATCGATGTGGTGGCGGCAGCCAACGAGGCGCGCGCGGCGGGGGCAGACCTGATCGTGACCCTGGGCGGTGGATCGGCGACCGATGCGGCCAAGATGGTCTGCCTGTGTCTCGCAAACGACGTCACCGACCCTGCACAGCTTGACGACTACCGCGTCCGGATCGCGGCGGATGGGACAAGCGTCCGGCCGGTCTACAAGCCACCCGCGGTGGCGTCGGTGATCATCCCCACGACCCTGTCGGCCGGTGAGTTTTCGGCAATTGCGGGGTGCACCGATACGCTCAGGGGCGTCAAGGAGGTGTACGCCCATCCGAAGGCGTTTCCGCGCACTGTGATCCTCGATCCGGCGGTGACCGTGCACACCCCGGAATGGCTTTGGCTGTCGACGGGCATCCGCGCGGTGGACCACGCGGTCGAGGATCTCTGCTCGATAAACAGCAAGCCATTCTCGGATGGGACCTCGCTGCATGCCCTGCGGCTGCTTGGCGCCGGCTTGCGCGCGGTCAAGGCCGATCCGGCGAACCTCGCTGCACGCCTGGACTGCCAGTTGGGCGCGTGGATGTCGATCATCGGCAGCAGTGCAGGCGTCGACAAGGGCGCAAGCCACGGCATCGGACATGTGCTCGGCGGCACGGCGGGTGTTCCGCATGGGTACACTTCGTGCGTGATGCTCCCGCACGTGCTGCGTTTCAATCACGGCGTCAGCGGCGAGCGGCAGAAGTGGGTCAGCGAAGCGCTGGGCCGGCCCGGGGCGCAGGCGGCAGACGTCGTTTCCGACCTGATCGGCGCACTCGGGCTGCCGCGCACGCTCCGCGATGTCGGCGTCAAGGCGGAGTTGCTGGATCGCATAGCGGAAGAATCGATGCACGACCGGTGGATCCATTCCAACCCGCGCCCAATCGATGGCCCCGCAGTAGTGCGGCAGTTGCTCGACGCGGCCTGGTAGGCGTGGATCGCGGGCCGGGTCGGTATCGCGCAACAATTGCGTTTGGCGATCAGGGCGGCTTGGCGCGCATGGTAAATTCGCAATGCGGTATGCGCGTTGCCGCCGGCCAATATGCCGGGCAGGCGCGACGCCGCGGGAGAAAAAACCAGGGGTAAGAACCAATGTTCCATGCGGTAGGCGCGCTTGCGCTCCTGTACGTTTTCTGGCTGTTGCTGTCGGGCTACTTCACCGCGTTCCTGATGACGGCGGGCGCCGCCAGTGCGGTTGCGGTGCTGCTGTTCTCGCGGCGCATGGGAATCCTCGACCGTGAAGGCATCCCGCTGCACCTGATCCTCAGGACGGTGGTCTTCTACTGGCCCTGGCTCGTGAAGGAAATCATCAAGGCGGCCTGGGATGTCTCAAAGCGGATCCTCGACCCGCGTCTTCCGATCACGCCGACGCTGGTGCGCTTCCGGCCGTCGCAGCGCAGCACCGTTGGCATCGTCATCCACGCCAACTCGATCACCCTCACGCCCGGCACCATTTCGGTCGAGGTGGGGCGCGACGAATTCCTGGTGCACTCATTGACCGCGGAAGGCGCCGCTTCGCTCGAAGGCAGTGAGATGGATCGCCGCGTGACCGCGCTGGAGTCGGCGGGCTGATGTTCGCAGCGGCCGCCTGCGCACTGCTCGTCACGATTGCCCTGGCGCTCGCGCGGGCAGCGCTTGGACCGACCGTGTTCGACCGGCTGCAGGCGGGGAACACTATCGGGACGTGCGCGATGCTGTTGCTCGCGGTCCTCGGTTTCCTCACCGGGCGCCCGGATTTTCTCGATCTCGCGCTGGTCTACGGCCTGCTCAACATCCTCGGCACGATCGCCGTGCTGAAGTATTTCCGCGAGGGCAATCTCGGCGACCCCGGCGACGCAGAGGAGGGCACGCGGCCATGACCATGGCGCTCGACATCCTGAGCTGGGCCTGTCTCGTCGCCGGAGGCTTCTTCAGCATCGTCGGTGGGATCGGCCTGCTGCGCATGCCGGATTTCTATACCCGCATGCACGGCGCAAGCATCACCGAGACGCTCGGTGCCGGACTGATCCTGCTCGGCCTGATGTTCCAGGGGGGGATATCGCTGGTGACCGCAAAGCTGCTGATGATTGCGCTGCTGATCTTCCTCACCAGCCCGGCGGCCACCCATGCGCTTGCGAAGGCGGCACTGGTTCGCGGGCTGCGGCCGCAACTCGCTGACGGGGAGGATCCGGCATCGAAACCCTGATCATCAACGTCCTGATGGGGATGATGGCGGTCACCGTCGTGGTTCTGGCGCGGAGCCGCAACCTGTTTACCGTCATCGTCCTCGGCGGGATCTACAGCTTCCTGACCGCCACCGTGCTGGTCGCGCTGGACGCGGTCGACGTCGCAATGACCGAGGCCTCGGTCGGAGCCGGCATTTCCACGGTACTGCTGCTCGGTGCGCTCTACCTGTGCAAGAGCGAGGAAACCAAGCCGGTGCGCAAACCCTGGCTGGCGATTGCCGCGTCGGTCGCCACGGCAGGGGTGCTGGTTTATGGAACCCTGGGTCTTCCCGATTTCTCCGATCCCAATTCGCCGATCAATACCCACGTGGTGCCACGCTACCTGAAGGAGGTGCTGCCCGAGACCGGGGTGCCGAACGTGGTGACTGCGGTCCTGGCCAGCTACCGGGGCTACGACACCCTGGGCGAGACCACAGTGGTGTTTACTGCCGGTGCCGGCGTGATCGCGCTGCTGCGGCGGCGCCGCCGCAAGCCGCTGGGTGACGACGCTGGGAAGGGGACAAAATGAGGCGCGACATGGTCCTGCGCGTGATTGCGAAGCTGCTGATCCCGTTCATCCTGGTGTTCGCGCTGTACGTGCAGTTCCACGGTGACTACGGCCCCGGTGGCGGTTTCCAGGCCGGCGTGATTGCTGCTGCTGCGATCATCTTTTATGCGTTGATCTACGGGGTGGACAGCGCGCGCGAGATCATGCCCGACTGGCTGGTCGAGATCATGCTGGCCAGCGGTGTGCTCGTGTACGCGGGGGTCGGTTTCGCCGGGTTGTTCCTCGGCGGCAATTACCTCGACTACTTCGTCCTCGACCACAATACGGTGCACGGCCAGGAGCGGGGTATCTTCTGGGTTGAAGTGGGCGTCGCGATCACCGTATCCGGTGTGATGCTGAAGATCTTCTACATGTTCGCTTCGCGCGGGATCGATCCAGAATGAGCATGTTCAGCCACTTCAGCTATGCGGTGACCGTGTTCCTGATGATCGCCGGCCTCTACATCGTGATCGCCCGCGGAAACCTGATCAAGAAGCTGGTGGGCCTGGGCATTTTCCAGACCTCGGTCTACCTGCTCTATATCGCGCCCGGCAAGCTGATCGGCGGCACCGCGCCGATCCTGAGCGAGCATTTCACCATCTATTCCAATCCGCTGCCGCACGTGCTGATCCTGACCGCCATCGTGGTGGGCGTCGCGACCCTCGCGCTCGGGTTGGCCCTGGTGGTTCGTATCCGTGAGGCGTATGGCACGATCGAGGAAGACGAAATCCTTGCCGCTCCCAGGGCTGCGCACAGGGAAGGCGAGTCGGAGAAATGAGCCTGGCGCAGCATCTGCCTGCGCTGCAGGTGGTCATCCCGCTGGTGGCGGCGCCGCTCGCCGTCCTGTTCCGGCGCGCCGGCCCCGCTTTCATAGTGGTCACTGCGGCGAGCTGGTTCGCGTTTGCGGCGGCGATCACGCTATGGCTGGCGACCCGGGACAGCGGAACGATTTCATACCACATCGGCAACTGGGCGCCGCCGTGGGGGATCGAGTACCGGGTCGACCTCCTGTCGAGCTTCATCCTGGTGATCGTTTCAGGCATGGCGGCGATCACGCTGCCGTACTGCAAGGCGAGCATCGAGCGTGAGATCCCGCAGGAGCAGCACTACCTGTTCTACACCATGTTCGCGTTGTGCCTCGCCGGCCTGCTTGGCATCACGATTACCGGCGACGCATTCAACATTTTTGTGTTCCTCGAGATCTCGTCGCTTTCCACCTATGTTTTGATCGCGCTCGGGCGCGATCGCCGGGCGCTGGTGGCGTCATACCAGTACCTGGTCATGGGCACCATCGGCGCCACCTTTATCGTGATCGGCATCGGGCTCCTGTACCTGATGACCGGAACGCTCAATCTGGCCGACATGGGCAGCCGCGTCGCACACATCAGCGGGACCCGCCCGGTGCTTGCCGCGCTTGCTTTCCTGACCGTCGGCATCTCGCTCAAGCTCGCGCTGTTCCCGCTGCACCAGTGGCTGCCGAATGCCTACAGCTATGCGCCCTCGGCGGTTTCCGCATTCCTCGCGGCAACGGCCACCAAGGTCTCCATCTACGTGCTGATCCGCTTTTACTATTCGGTATTCGGTCAGAGCATGGTGTTCGAGCGCCTGCCGCTTCCCCAGATCATGCTGGTGCTTTCGCTTGCGGCAATGTTCGTGGCCTCGACGGTCGCAATCTTCCAGCTCGACCTGAAACGCCTGCTGGCGTATTCGAGCGTCGCACAGATCGGCTACATCACCCTCGGGCTGTCTTTCGGTTCGGAAACCGGGCTGACCGCAGCGATCGTGCATATCTTCAACCACGCGATCACAAAGGGCGGGCTGTTCCTCCTTGTGGGGGGCGCGGTGGCGGTGGTCGGCGGGGCGTCATGGTCGCGGCTTGCCGGACTTGGCAGGGTTATGCCGCTGACGTCATTCGGCATCGTGCTGTGCGGGCTGAGCTTGATCGGGGTGCCCGGGACCGCGGGTTTCGTCGGCAAGTGGATGCTGATTCTTGCTGCCCTGGAAAAGGGACAATGGTGGCTGGCGATGGCCGTCGTCGCAAGTTCGCTGCTGGCAGTCGTATATGTGTGGCGATTCGTCGAGGTCGCCTACTTTCGCGAGCCGCGCCGCGAACTGGCATCGCGCGGAGAGGCTCCGGCCGGTCTGATCATCCCGGCCATGGCGCTGGTGGCTGCCGTGGTCTATTTCGGGCTCGAGACCTCGTTCAGCCTGGGCTCGGCCGCGAGTGCTGCCGCAATGCTGCTGGGTGGTGCCAGATGAGCGGCGCAGAGCTGATCCTCGCCGCGCTTGCCGTTCCGCTGGCCGGCGCATTCATGATCGCGGTCACCGGGCGCTCGCCGAACCTGCGCGAGGCCGTAACCATCCTGACCAGCATCGTGCTTTTCCTTTGCGTCGCCGCGCTGCTGCCCGAAGTGCTCGACGGTGCGCGGCCGCACCTGCGGCTGCTCGAACCGCTGCCCGGGCTGCCGATTGCATTCGAGGTAGAGCCGCTGGGCATGCTGTTCGCGCTGATCGCCTCGGGCCTCTGGATCGTGAATTCGATCTATTCGATCGGCTACATGCGGGGCAACAAGGAAGCGCACCAGACCCGCTTCTACGTCTGCTTTGCGCTCGCGCTGGCAGCTGCCATCGGCATCGCGTTTGCCGCCAACCTGATCACGCTGTTCCTGTTTTACGAGATGTTGACGCTGGTGACCTATCCGCTGGTGACCCACCAGGGGACCGACGCGGCGAAGCAGGGTGGGCGCGTGTACCTCGGGCTGCTGATCGGCACGTCGGTGCTGTTTCTCCTGCCCGCCATCGTGTTTACCTGGCACGTGGCCGGCACGACCGACTTTCGTGTGGGAGGGATCCTTTCTGGACATCTCGCCGGGCCCGCGCTGGCCGGGCTTCTGGCCCTGTTCATGTTCGGCATCGGCAAGGCTGCGCTGATGCCTTTTCATCGCTGGCTGCCTGCGGCAATGGTCGCACCGACGCCGGTATCCGCGCTCCTGCATGCGGTGGCGGTCGTAAAGGCGGGCGTGTTTTCAGTCGTCAAGATCGTGGTTTACGTTTTCGGGCTGGAGGTGCTGGTCGGCAATACCGACTGGCTGATCGCTGTCGCAGGGTTCACGATCCTTTCTGCCTCGGTGGTTGCGCTCCGGTCCGACAACCTGAAGCGCAGGCTCGCGTACTCGACCGTAAGCCAGCTCTCCTATGTCGTGATGGCCGCAGCGCTGCTTGCGCCACTGTCGGTCGTGGGTGCCGTGTTCCACGTCGCGGCCCACGCGCTTGGCAAGATCACGCTGTTCTTTGCCGCGGGCTCGATCTATACCGCCGCGCACAAGACCGAGGTCAGCCAGCTTGACGGTATTGGCCGGCGCATGCCCTGGACCATGGCGGCTTTTTCGATCGGAGCGCTGTCGATGATCGGCCTCCCGCCGGCGGCAGGTTTTGTGAGCAAGTGGTACATGCTTTCCGGGGCCGTGGCCGATGCCCACTGGCTTGCGGTGACCGTTATCGTCGGCAGCACCTTGCTGAACGCGGGCTATTTTCTTCCTATCCTGCATCGCGCCTTCTTTCGCTCGCCGTCCCCAGAGGATGCAAACCATCCGCACGGGGAAGCACCGCTGCCGATGGTGATCGCACTGACACTTACCGCCGCCGGGACAGTGGCGCTGTTCTTTCTGCCGGATGTGCCGCTCGCTCTGGCGCAACAACTCCTGACCAAGCCATGAGCGATCCCGTGAAGCCGCACGCTCACTGGCTCGACGAGCCCCGCAATGTCAAGCGCCTGTGGCGCGGATTCCTGATCGTGCTGGTGCTCACGGTCGTGGCCGAGCTGGTCGTGAGCCTGCATCCGCATTTTGAGATCGAATCCGTCCCCGGCTTCAACGCACTGTATGGGTTCCTGAGCTGTGCTGCGATGATTGTCGTCGCCAAGCTGCTCGGATATCTCATCAAGCGCCGGGATACGTATTACGAGGCCGACGATGAGTAGCACTGCTGCAATCATGCATCCGGGGCTGGTGCTGATCGCAGGGGCACTGCTGCTGCCTTTCCTGCGGGGTGGTGTACGCAGCGCGGCGATCCTGCTGGTCCCCCTGGCCGCCCTCGCGTTGGTGTGGCAGCTTCCCGATGGAACAATCTTGCACGCTCAATGGCTGGGTTACGAGCTGGAGCCGCTGAAGGTCGATCGACTGTCGCGTCTGTTCGCGACAATCTTCTGCATGATGGCGTTTGGCAGCGGGCTGTTTGCGCTGGGACAGGCGAGCCGCCTCGAGTTGCCCGCAGCGTTCGTCTACGCCGGATCGGCAGTGGGCGTCACGCTCGCAGGGGATCTCGTCACCGTGTTCGTGTTCTGGGAACTGATGGCGGTGGGGTCGACCCTGGTCCTCTGGTGTGCAGGGACCCGTACCGCGTACGCTGCGAGCCTGCGCTATGCAATGATCCACCTGCTCGGCGGTGTTGCGCTGTTCGCCGGTATCACCGGCCACCTTGCGGCCACGGGTACGGCGGCCTTCGGGCACATCGACGTCGGCTCCGTCTCCAGCTGGCTGATCCTCATTGGATTCCTCATCAACGCCGGTGCGCCGCCGTTGTCTGCCTGGCTGCCCGATGCATATCCTGAGGCGTCATGGAGCGGCACGGTCTTTCTTTCGGCGTTCACCACCAAGACTGCGATCTACGTGCTGTTGCGCGGGTTTGCGGGGACCGAGTTCCTGATCTGGGTCGGTCTGTTCATGGCGTTCTACGGCATCGTCTATGCCTTGCTGGAAAACGATATGCGACGGATTCTTTCCTACAGCATTGTCAACCAGGTGGGATTCATGATGGTCGGCATCGGCATCGGCACCGAGATGTCGATGAACGGCACGGCTGCTCACGCCTTCACCCATATCATTTACAAGGCTCTGCTGCTGATGTCGGCGGGTGCGGTGCTTCAGGCAACCGGCAGGCGCAAGTGCTCGGAGCTGGGTGGACTGTTCCACAGCATGCCGCTGACGACAATATGCGGAAGCATTGGTGCGCTGGCGATCTCGGCGTTTCCTCTGACTTCGGGATTCATTTCAAAATCGATGATTACCCAGGCATCGGTAGATGGTCACATGCTTGCGGTCTGGTTGCTGCTGGCGGCCGCTTCGGCAGGCGTGTTCCTGCACGCCGGCATCAAGTTCCCGTGGTTCGTATTCTTCCAGAAGGATTCGGGACTGCGCCCGGCCGATCCACCGCGCAGCATGCGATGGGCGATGGTCCTGTTTTCGTTTCTGTGTATCGCGCTCGGCGTCTGGCCTGAGCCGCTCTACCAGATCCTGCCGTTCCCAGTCGACTACGTGCCGTACACGGCCGCGCACGTGCTCTCGCAGTTGCAGTTGCTGCTGTTCTCCGGGCTCGCGTTCTTTGTCCTTCTCGGTATGCTCAAGCGCACGCCGACGGTCACGCTGGATGTGGACTGGCTCTGGCGCGTACCGTTGCCCCGGTTGGCGCGCGGCATCGGTAGGGTGATTTCGGCGGTGCAGAAAGTCCTGGGTGACGGGGCCGCCGCTGTGTCGCGGCGAATCGCCGAGAGCGTGGTGCGCGGGCGCGTTCCCCAGGGATACCTGGTCCGCACCTGGCCTACCGGCAGCATGGCGCTGTGGGTAATGCTGATGCTGCTCGGCTACCTGGTGTTGTACTACGCCGGCTGAGCGGCCATGCCTGCCGGCGCTTTCTGGCGCATTGCCCGGCGCAGCAGCATGACCGCGATCGCGATATTCACGAGGTTCCAGCCGATGCCGTTGAGGAATGCGGCTCGGTAGGAACCGGTAAGATCGAAAATCGCGCCCGAGAGCCAGCCTCCGAGCGCCATGCCGAAGACCGTGGCCATGAGCACCATGCTGACGCGCGACCCGGCTTCCTGCGCCGGGAAGTAGTCGCGCACGATCAGCGCGTACATCGGCACGATGCCTCCCTGAAACAGGCCGAACATGATTGACACCACGTAGAGGGACGCCAGGCTGTCGAAGGGAAGGAACAGCGCAAGGGCCACGGCCTGCAGCGTGGAGCCCAGCAGCAGGGTACGCAGTCCGCCGATGTGGTCGGCGATCCAGCCCGAGCCGATCCGGCTGACGATGCCGAAGCCCAGCATCAGCGCGAGCATTTCCGCCCCGCGCGCCGTAGCGAAGCCCAGGTCGCCGCAGTAGGCGACGATATGGACCTGCGGCATTGACATCGCCACGCAGCAGCTGACGCCGGCCGCGATCAGCAGTGCCTGCAGGGCGAGCGGTGAAAATCCCAGCGGGCGCGCGCTGCGCCCCTGGCCGGGACGCAGCGTCGATTCCATGTCGGCGGGCGGCTCCTGCGCGATCGGCGGCGGCCGCCGCAGGACCAGCGCCAGCGGCAGCATGATGGCGACACAGAAAATCCCTGCACCAACATAGGCGGTACGCCACCCGACGGTCTCGAAGAAGTGCTGCATCACTGGCGGCCAGAACGAGCCGGCCAGGTAGTTTCCGCTGATGCAGATGGTGACGGCGATGCCCCGGCGGCGGTCGAACCAGTGGGAAATGTCTGCCACCAGCGGGGCAAACGAGGCGGACGTCCCGAGCAGGCCGATCAGCAGGCCGTGCGCCAGGGTGAACTGCAGGAGGCTTTGCGAGTAACCCGCCGCAACTAGCCCTACCCCGAGCAAGAGCGCGCCTCCGATCACCGGCGGCATGACGCCGAAGCGATCCGACAGCCGGCCCATGAAGATCCCCCCGATCGTAAAGCCGACCATCAGTGCGGTGTAGGGCAGGGTGGCATCGGACCTTGATACGCCGAACTCGGCCTGGATCAGCGGCAGCACGACGGTGACGCTGTACATGCCGCAGCCGCCCAGGCCCATCAGCAGGACAGCGACCACGAGCCGCGCCCAGGCATAAGGCGACTCCACTGCCGGGTCACGGTGTAACGGGATATTTTCCGTTTCAGGCATGCAAATTAACCTGTATCCCGCGCTGCAGGCTGGTTTCGAAAAAACAATCTTTCAGATTGCCAGTCAGACCCGGCATGTAAAACGTCACTTTACAGCGGGCGGAGGCGGGGTCGGCGTAATCGGCACGGCCATGCAGACGCCGCGGACGTACTTCTGGAAGCCGCCCGGCACCATCACGCGCTTGCTGGCCGCTTCGCATTGCTCGAGCGTCTCGTAGGGCACGCGCACGCTGAAGTTCTGCCCGTTGCAGACCTGCCCGGCAGACGTGGCGCCGACGCAGCCCTCGATGATGAGGAGGAGGAAATACGACAGGTTGAGGACCATGTTTCGATTGCTCTCTGGCCGATAGGCTGGGGCGAATGATAAACCAGCCTGTCCGTGGCGGACGGGGCGCAATGTGACCCGTTTGGCATCCGGCAGCTGAACGGCGAAAAAGAATGTCAGGAACCGCCTGGGCGCGCGCCTACTTGCCCCACGAGTCGCGCAGCGTCACTGTGCGGTTGAACAAGGGTGCCCCGGATTGCGACTCATGGCGGTCGGCGACGAAATAGCCGTGCCGTTCGAACTGGAAGCGCTCCTCCGGCCCGGCATCGCGCAGCGCCGGCTCGAGTTGCGCGGCGATGACCTTCTTCGAAGCCGGATTCAGGTCGGCGAGGAAATCGGTGTTCCCGGCACCGGGGTGTGGAGAGCTGAACAAACGGTCGTAGAGGCGCACCTTGGCAGCGAACGCGTGCTTCGCACTGACCCAGTGGATGGTTCCCTTCACCTTGTAGGTATCGGCGCCCGGCGTGCCGGATTTCGAATCCTCGAAATAACGGCAGCGCACCGTGTCGCTTGGCTGGTCGTAACCGATGCATTCCACGACAAAACCGTATTTCAGCCGCACGCGGTTGCCCGGGAACAGCCGGAAATAGCCTTTGGCCGGCACTTCCTGGTAGTCCTCGCGCTCGATCCACAACTCGCGCGTGAAGGGGATCGCGCGCTTTCCCCAGTCGGCCTTCTGCGGATGGTTTGGCGCCTCGCAACGCTCTTCCAGCTCTTGCGGGAAGTTCTCGATCACCAGCCTGAGCGGATCGAGCACGGCGATGCGGCGCGGCGCGACTTCGTTGAGGTGCTCGCGCATGCAATCTTCGAGCACCGAGAAGTCGATCCACGAATCCGCCTTGGCGACCCCGATCCGGTCGGCGAACAGGCGGAAGCCTTCCGGCGTATACCCGCGCCGGCGCGCGCCGATCAGCGTGGACAGGCGCGGGTCATCCCAGCCGTCCACATGCTTTTCTTCCACCAGCTGGATGAGCTTGCGCTTGGACAGCACGACGTAGGTCAGGTTGAGGCGCGCGAACTCGATCTGCTGCGGCAGCGGCCGCTCGAGCAGCCCGCCCTCGGCCAGCTTCTCGTTGAACCAGTCGTACAGCGGGCGGTGGTCCTGAAACTCAAGCGTGCAGACCGAATGGGTGATGTGTTCGATCGCGTCGGACACGCCGTGCGCCCAGTCGTAGGTCGGGTAGATGCACCAGGCGTCGCCAGTACGATGGTGGGCCGCATGGCGGATGCGGTACATGGCGGGGTCGCGCAGGTTGATATTGGGCGCATCCATGTCGATCTTGGCGCGCAGGATGTGGGCGCCGTCAGGATGCTTCCCTTCGCGCATCTCGCGCAGCAGTCGCAGGTTGTCGACCACTGTGCGGTCCCGATACGGGCTGTTGCGGCCGCCCTGGGTCAGCGAACCACGGCTGGCACGCATTTCTTCCGCGCTCTGGCTGTCCACGTAGGCGAGGCCGTGCGAGACCAGGTATTCGGCGTAGGCGTACAGCTTTTCGAAATAGTCCGAGGCATAGAACTGGTGGCTGACCCCGCCTGCCTCCCAGGAAAAGCCCAGCCAGTGGACTGCATCGACGATCGAGTCGACGTACTCCTGCTCTTCCCTGGTGGGATTGGTGTCGTCGAAGCGCAGGTGGCACACCCCGCCATAGTCGCGCGCCAGCCCGAAGTTCAGGCAGATGCTCTTGGCGTGGCCGTAATGCAGGTAGCCGTTTGGCTCCGGCGGGAAACGCGTGCGGATTATTGCTGCATCGGCGCGAGTTGCGAATTTTCCCGCCGCCAGGTCGTGTTCGACGATCTGGCGGATGAAGTTGGAGGTTGAGGCTTCGCCGTGGTTCGAGGCTGCGCCGTGGGCGGCGGCGGGCGAGGTCGGCTTGGAAGGGTTCGAACTGGGCGCGGTTTTCGTATTCACCGGTGCATTTTACCGCCCCGGCCGATGGCGCACCCCGCCGGGATGATCCAGATCAAACCCGCCGGCCGAGCCTGCGCTCTAATGGAGCGTCACTATCACTTTCAAGGAAGGAACCGCCATGGCTCTCTACACGCACCTGCTGGTACCCACCGACGGATCGGACGTTGCGGCCAAGGCCTTTCAGGCCGCCGTCACGTTTGCTGCGGAGTCCGGCGCCAAAGTGACCGGTTACTACGCGATTGAGGACATGAACATGCATCATGTCGGCGCCCACCTGACCAAGGAACTGATCGAGGAGTTCGAGCGTCGCGCGCGCGAGGCGGCCAATCTGCACGTGGCCGAGATCGGGGTCGTGGCAAAGGCGGCTGGCGTGCCGTTCGATGCGATCGTGACCAAGGTGACTCGCCCGCACGAAGGCATCATCGAGGCGGCGAAAAAATGCGGAGCCGACATCATTTTCATGGCTTCGCACGGGCATCGTGGCCTGACGAGCCTGGTCGTGGGCAGCGTGACGCAGAAAGTGCTTTCGCATTCGACGATACCGGTGCTGGTGTTCCGCTGAACAGCGCCCTCCGGCATCCGGTTCCTATTGTGGCCGGAACTGATCGGAAAAAACCCGGCTGACCTGCAGGGTTTCCTTGCGGTTCTTGAGCCGCAGGCTGATCCGGCCGGCATCGTCGCGGATCGCGGCGGCGACCTCCGCGAGGTTGACGATGGTGCCCCGGTGGACTTGCCTGAACCGCTCTGGCGGCAGTTGCGTGATCAGGTCCTTCAGCGGCGTGCGGATCAGCAGTTCGGCGTCGCGCGTGACGACGCTGGTGTACTTGTCGGCCGCCTGGAAATAGCACACGTCCTCAACCGGGATCATCCGGACTGCGTTGCCAACCGCGGCGCGGATGATCTTCAGCGGCACACCGCCCGCTCCGGCGGAACCTGCGCCGATTGCCTGGTGCAGCCTTGCAACCAGCTGCGCAAAGTCTTCTGCGCCGGCCCGTGAGCCGGCGGACAGCATTTCCTGCAGTCGCCGGACCGTGCGGCCGAGCCGTTCAGCGTCCACGGGCTTGAGCAGGTAATCTACTGCCGCGAGTTCGAACGCCCGGAGTGCGAATTCGTCGTAGGCCGTGATGAACACCAGCAGGGGAGGCTGCGCACCGGCCTGCATGCGGTCCGCAAGCTCGGCCGCCACCTCCAGGCCGGTCAGGCCAGGCATGCGGATGTCGAGGAAAGCCAGGTCGGGGCGCTCGGCTTCGATCATTCGCAGGGCCTCGATGCCGTTGGGTGCCACGCCCGCCACCTGCAGCTCGGGCCATGCGAAAGCCAACGCCGTCCTCAGGCTGCCTGCGAGCAGCGGTTCGTCTTCGGCGATTACGGCACGCGGTGTCATCTCACCCGGCTCCGATGCGAGCGGATCAATACAGCAATGGTAATTGCAGGGTGACGCGTGTGCCACCCCCGGGGGCTTCGCCCGCGTCCAGCGTTGCTGCGTTTCCAAAGACGGCGGCGAGGCGGGCCTTCACATGGGCAAGGCCCACGCCGGTGCCGGTCAGGGGCGAAGTGCCCAGCCCGAGACCAGTGTCCTCGACCGTCAGGGACAGGCGGCCGGAGGATTCACGCGCGATTACCCTGACCCTGCCGCCGTCGACTTTGGGCTCGAGCCCGTGACGGATCGCATTCTCGACCAGCGGCTGCAGCAGCATCGGCGGTACGGTCGCGCGGGACAGCGCCTGCGGTAACTCCAGTTCGAACGAAAGCCGGTCGCCCATGCGGATCGCGAGGATCTCGAGGTAGGCACGCAGCAGTGCGAATTCCTCGCCCAGCGTGCCAGTGTCGTTGCGTGTCGTGGCGAGTGTGGCCCGCAGGTAGCCGTCGAGGTGGCCGAGCATCTCCTGCGCGCGCTTCGGGTCTACCGCGATCAACGCCTGCAGGTTGGCAAGCGTATTGAACAGGAAATGCGGCTCGATCTGCGCCTGCAGGAGTTTCAGCCGCGCCTCCACTTCCGCGCGCTCGCTCTGTGCGATGCGTTCGCGGGTCAGGAAGAAGAAGCTCCCGCCGATTCCGGCGCCGGCGGTCAGCGCGAGGAAACCCAGCACGGCATTGAGGCCCATACTCGCCGGGGCCCAGGCATTCCCGAGCAGGCTGCTCGCGATGAAGCTGCCGCCGAACCAGCCGACCGGCGCGGCGAGCAGCGCCAGCCCGAGCATCGGCAGCAGCGGCGGCACGCCCTGCGACCAGATCGCGCGTCGCGGCAGGTCGATGGTTGCGTAGGTGAGGGTGCCGATGCACTGGCTGTACAGCAGGTTTTCCCAGAACGACTGATGGCGCGTGCTGAACGCGGTCAGCGCAACTGCGATCACGGTGCTGAGCGCGATCGCCCCGAAGAGATAGCGCGTGAAGCTCGAGTTGCGAAAGCCAGGCATGCCGGCGGGTCAGCGCGACCCCGGGGCGCGGCGCGCCTCGAGCGTTTTCAATTCGGCCGCGATCATCTTTTCGCGCAGCCCCGAGCCGGACAGGAACACCGCAAGGCCGTGAATTCCCAGCCCGATCGCCCAGCCGCCGAGCGGAAACGCGAACCAGGCGACGCCCGGCGTGGTGCGCTGTTTGACGAGGAAGAGAAACGCATTCACGGCGACAAACACCACAAAGTGGATCAGGAAGCCGAACTTGGCCGCGGCTCGGCGGCGGGCGGTACGCAGCAGTTTTTCGTCGTGCATGGTGGTTCCTTCCTATCGTTGAATGGATTGTACGGAAAGTCCGGCGGAGGCTTCGCGCTGCGACCAGACCCGCAGCGCGCGCGCCAGAAACATGCCGCTCAACAAGCCGTACGCAAGTCCGGCAGCCGCCGCGAAACCAGGCGCGCGCGCAAGCCCGGGCATGAGGGCCAGGCACACGGCGATGGCGTAACGCGCAAAGAAAATGGTCATCATCAGCGCAAGCGGCGCCCAGCTTGCCGGCACCTCGAACACGCCGAGCGAACCGTCCCAGCGCACGCCGGCTGGCATGCGCAGGATGCGGTTCAGAAGCACTGCGCCACCCACGCCGACCGCCCACGCTGGCAAGGCCGGCACGCCGGCGCCGAACACGCTTACCACTCCGAGAAGCGACATTGAGAGGAACACAACCGGCAGGATCGCTACCCGCGCGGCGGAGATGCGGCGCGGCCTTGATTGCGCGACGCCCAGCGCCAGCAATACAAAGAACAGCACAAAGACCCAGCCTGGCGTTCCCTTCAGGATCTGCATGAACATGTGGCAACGCGCCTCAAAAAAGTGAATCAGATCAGTCCGCGCAGCATCACGGCAAGGGCGGCGGCCAGATGGATCACGATGGCGGGTGTGAATGTGGTGTTCATGGGGCCAGTCTGCGAGCCGGGACGGCTGCCTGCCAGCGGAATGCGACGAAATGTCGCTTTCGGGGTACGAACCCCGGTCTGGGGCGATCGGCGGCGGGCTGTAACTGGTCGCGATCGCGGCATCCGGACCGGCTGCAGCCGCAGCTTCCGTGCTTCGATTTCACCCCGGAAGTGCGCTGCCTGTTACTGACATTTCATGCGCTGGGTCAAGTATCCACGCGGGGTTGCGGGGAACTTGCTGACATTTGCAGGGAGTCGGCGCGGCGCCGGACAGGCGCCTGATTTCTAGCCCACCCTCTCCGGTATCACCACCCGCATTGAAAGAAAGCCGTGCACGAAATTGGACTTCGTGCGCACCGGCTCCCCGACCACGTTGATCCTGGGAAAGCGCTTGAGGATCTCTTCCCATAGGACCTTCAGCTGAAGTTCGGCCAGCCTGTTGCCGACACAGCGGTGGATGCCGAAGCCGAAGGCGACGTGCTGGCGCGGTCGCTCGCGGTCGATGATGAAGCGGTCGGCGTTCTCGATGGCGTCCGAATCGCGGTTCCCCGAGAGGTACCACATCACGACTTTGTCGCCCTTCATGATCTTTTTTCCGCCGAGCTCAAAATCCGCGAGCGCGGTACGCCGCATGTGCGCGAGCGGCGTCTGCCAGCGGATGATCTCGGGCACCATGCTGGTCACGAGTCCGGGGTTCGCGCGCAGCTTGTCGTACTCGGCCGGGTGACGGTTCAGCGCGAGCAGCCCGCCGCTGATCGAATTGCGCGTGGTGTCGTTGCCGCCGACGATCAGCAGTATCAGGTTGCCGAGGTACTCCTCAGGGCTCATGTGGCGCGTGGCCGGTGAGTGCGCAAGCATCGAAATCAGGTCGCTATTCGGCGGCGCGTTGACGCGCTCGTTCCACAGGCGCGTGAAATAGTCCTGGCATTTGCCCAGTTCAGCGAGGCGCATCTCCCAGGAGGTGACCGGCCCGTTGCCGTCGGGATCCCCGGTGGCCATGTCCGACCACCAGGTGAGCAACCTGCGATCCTCGAACGGAAAATCGAACAGGGTCGCAAGCATCTGCGTGGTCAGCTCGATCGACACCCGTTGCACCCAGTCGAACTCCTCGCCGACGGGCAGGCCGTCGAGGATGCGGCAGGCGCGCTCGCGGATTGTCGATTCGAGCACGGCGAGGTTTCCCGGCGCGACGATCGGACTGACGGTCTTTCTCTGCTCGTCGTGGCGCGGCGGGTCCATCGCGATGAAGCTGGGGAAAACTTCGGGCGCCGGCCGCTCGGCGAGCGCGATGCCGCCCAGGCCGGCCTCCGAAGAGAAGACGGCGTGGTTGATGTCGACCGTCATGATGTCCTGGTACTTTGTCACGGACCAGTAGGGCCCATAGCGCTTGCTGATGGCCAAGTGGACCGGATCTTCCTTGCGCAGCCGCTCGAAGTACAGCCCGACGATGTCCTGCTCGAACAGGTAGCCCTTGCTGACGTCGATCTGTTCGATCGGCATCGCCCACGCCTTGACACGTTCTGTTTCGGTCGCGCTGTTCTGCATGGTCGTCTCTGATCGAACTCCAAAGGTCAACGCTAGCTTACACCCGGCGCCGCGCGGCGGCATTCAGCGCTGCAGCAGGAAGCTGAGCAGGCGTTCTCCGGCGTTCGCAAGCTCGCCGTCGTTGGCGATATGAAGCGCCACAGCGCTATCGGGCAGCGCGAGTCCGGCCCCGCGAGCGAGGCGCTCCTCGACTCGGGCCGCGTCCTCGCGTCCTCGTGCCGAAAGGCGCTCGCGCAGCACTTCCGCGCCTGCCGACACCTGCACGACTTCGATACCTGGAAATCCGGCGCGCGCCTCGGCCAGGTGGGCGCGCGAGCCGCTGACGACCACCGTGCGGCCGTTCTCCAGCCAGTCGCGGATTTCCCGGCCGATGCCGTAGGCGTGGCCATTGGCCTGCCAGTGCATCGCAAAGGCACCCGAGGCGCGCAGCGCGTCGAACCCGGCCTGGGTTGCAGCGATGTGTTCCTCGCCTCCTGCGTCAGCGGGGCGGGTCACGGTGCGCCGCGCGAAAACCACGTTCGCCGCCCCAGGCATCCGTGCGCGCGCATAGTCGATCACACTGTCCTTTCCCGAACCCGAGGGCCCGACGATATAGATGAGGCGGCCGTTCATGGAGAGCCATTCTACGGCGCGTAGAATCGTGCGTTCATGATGCTGACGCTGCGGCTGCTGGTCGAACTCAATGCGCGCTTCGCCCACCAGCGGGGCCGCGTGCTTTTGTCGGTCGTCGGGATTGTGCTCGGCGTGGCGCTTGGGTTCGCTGTTTTCCTGGTCAATCGTGCGGCGGCAGACGAGTTTTCGCTCGCGGTGCGCACCATGGCGGGCGCGGCCGACTTTGAGGTTCGTGGCGGGCGCGGTGGTTTCGATGAAGCGCTGTATCCGCGTCTCGCGCGATTCCAGGGGGTTGCCGTCGCAAGCCCGATGCTGGACCTCGAGGCGGGACTTGCGCCTGACGGGCCACGCGTGGCCGGCGCGCCGTCCACGTTGCGCCTGCTGGGCCTGGACCCGCTGCGCGCGGTGCAGATTCAGCCCGCACTGTTTGCCGACCGGCCACAGCGCATGTTCGAGTTGATGCAGCCCGACCGCGTGCTGCTGTCGGCCGGCGCAGCGCAGGCATTGAAACTCGACAAGGGGCAACGGCTTGCACTGGTGGTGGGGCTTGCGCGGGTCGAACTCGAGGTTGCCGGTGTGCTTCCGGCCGCGAGCCTGCCCGGCATTGTCGCTCTGACCGACATCTCGACCGCGCAATGGAGGCTGCAGCAACCTGGCCGCCTCAACCGGATCGACCTGCGCCTGGCACCGGGCGCGGATATCACGTCGCTGCGCGCTCGTATCTCGGCGCTGTTGCCGCCAGGCGCGCATATGGCGGAAGTCGCCGAACTGGAGGAACAAGGGGCCAATCTCTCGCGCGCCTATCGCGTGAACCTTGGCGTGCTGGCGCTGGTTGCGTTGTTCACCGGCGGGTTCCTCGTGTTTTCGGCCCAGGCGCTCGAAGTGACCCGGCGGCGCGCGGAGCATGGACTGTTGCGTGTCATGGGGCTCACGCGTGCCGGGGTGGTGCGGCTGGTGCTCGCAGAGACCGCGGTGGTCGGCGCGCTCGGGAGCGCCGCCGGCCTTGCGCTGGGTTATGGCCTTGCGCGGCTGGCAGCGCGTGCAGCCGGCGGCGATCTGGGCGCGGGCATGTTTCGCGGCATGCAGCCTGAAATCGGATTTCCGCCGGTAGCTGCCGGAATGTTTTTTGCTGCCGGCCTGATGATCGCGCTGCTCGCAGGCTGGCTGCCGGCGCTGGATGCAGCACGCGCAGCACCGGCGCGCGCGCTGAAGAGCGGCGATGAACAGCAGATGTTCGAAAGGCTGGTCTCCCGGTGGCCCGGGATTGTGCTGCTGGCTGTGGGGGCGGGGTTGACGCAACTCGGCCCGATCGGGGGCATTCCCGTATTCGGATATGCGGCCATCGCCGCGATCCTGGTCGGCGGTATCCTGCTCATGCCGGGCGCTTCCACCGCCGTGCTGGCGCTTGGCGGCGTTCCGCGCTCGGTTCCGCTCGCGCTTGCGCTGGCGCAGCTGCGCGGCGCCCCGGGGCAGGCGATGGTGAGCCTGTCGGCGATCGTCGCGAGTTTCTCGCTGATGGTGGCGATGGCGATCATGGTGGCATCGTTCCGGCAGTCGGTGGACGACTGGCTGAATGCCGTCCTGCCGGCGGACTATTACTTTCGCACGTCCCAGGCGGGCGAAACGGGATACCTCGATCCTGAAATTGCGGCGCGTGTGCGAGCAATGCCGGAAGTCGCCCGGGTCGAATTCCAGCGCAGCGAACGCCTGACACTGGACCCGGCCCGGCCAGTCGTGGCGCTGATCGCGCGCGATCTGCCGGCCGGGGGAGGGCGCGTGCTACCGCTGGTGGGTGCGCAGCACGACACCAGGCGTGGATCTGCGCATCCGACAGCGGACCCGCCGCCAGCCTGGGTCAGCGAGGCAGTGCAGACCGTGTACGGTTACGCGCCCGGCAACGCCATTACCCTTGCGCTGGGCGGGCAGCGCAGGACATTCGTCGTGGCCGGTGTCTGGCGAGACTACGCGCGGCAGCATGGTGCGATCGTGATCGATCGCACGGACTACGTGCGCCTGACTGGGGACGAACGCGTCAACGATGCGGCGCTCTGGCTGCGACCGGGGGTGGGTGCAGCGCAGATCGAGGCCGCGCTGCGCGCCCTGCCGGGGGGCACGTTGCTCGACATGGCGGCGCCAGCCGACATCCGCAAGGTTTCGCTTTCGGTGTTCGACCGCAGCTTCGCGGTCACCTATGCGCTCGAATCGGTGGCAGTGCTGGTCGGGCTGTTTGGACTGTCTGCGAGCCTCGGTGCGATCGTGCTGGCCCGCAAGCGGGAGTTCGGCATGCTGCGGCATATCGGCATGACGCGCGGGCAGATCGGCGCGATGCTGGCCATGGAGGGTGGCTTGCTGGCCGCATTCGGCGCCGCCGCCGGGCTGCTTGTCGGCTGGGCGATCGGCCTGATCCTGATTCATGTGGTGAACCGCCAATCGTTTAACTGGGGCATGGAACTGCACCTGCCCTGGGGTCTGCTTGCAGGCCTGACTTCGGTGCTGCTGTTGCTCTCGGTGCTGACCGCTTTCGTTTCGGGGCGCGAGGCCATGGGCATGGGTCCGGTGCGCGCGGTCAGGGAAGACTGGTGAGGCGGCGGGCCTTTCTGGCCACGCTCGGCGCGCTCGCGGCAGGGCCGCGGGTTGCATTCGCGGCGGGTCTGCCTGGACCGGCCGAGATCACCTATCCGGCAGTTCGCGCCGGTGTGCCGCTCGTGTTTCCGCGCGACCACGGCGCGCATCCTGCTTTTCGCACCGAATGGTGGTATGCCACCGGCTGGATCCGCACCGCGCTCGGAGGTGAGCTGGGCTTCCAGGTCACGTTCTTCCGCACCCGTCCGCCGTTCCGCGAGGACGCCAACCCAAGTTCGTTTGCGCCGCGCCAGCTCCTGCTCGCGCATGCGGCACTGGCCGATCCGCAAGTCGGCCGCCTGCGCCATGACCAGCGCGCGGGGCGTGCCGTGCTTGGCGTTGCCGGCGCGGATGAAGACACGACGCGCGTGTGGATCGACGCATGGCGGCTGACCCTGGAGGGCGACCGCTATCGCGCCGTGATCCCGGGACGCGACTTCGGCCTGGATCTCTCGTTCGAGGCCACGCGCCCGCCGCTGCTGCAGGGCGCGGATGGCGTGAGCCGCAAGGGAACGAGCGAATCGGAGGCGAGCTACTACTACAGCCGTCCCGGGATGCAGGTGAGCGGCTCGATCGAGCGGGGCGCCGGCCAGGAGCGCGTGAACGGCACGGCGTGGCTGGATCACGAGTGGTCCAGCCAGTACCTCGCGGCAGGCGCGAGCGGCTGGGACTGGATCGGAATCAACCTGAATGACGGTGGCGCGCTGATGGCGTTTCGGATGCGCGGCAAGGCTGGCGAGGTGCTCTACGCCGGGGGTACGCGCATGCAGCCCGACGGGCAGCGTGTGAGCTTCGGTCCGGGCGAGGTCGCATTCACGCCCTTGCGGCGCTGGCGGTCATCGCGCAGCGGCACCGACTATCCCGTGGCCATGCGGGTGCGCGCAGGGGGCGAAACCTGGCGCATTGATCCGCTGATGGACGACCAGGAGCTCGACTCGCGTGCGAGCACCGCGACCATCTACTGGGAGGGTGCCGTGCGTGCTGTGCGCGAAGCAAACGCCGCCGGCGGTGAAACGGGATCCGCTGGCCGCGACAAAGGATCCGCTGGCCGCGGATACCTGGAACTCACGGGCTACTGGCAGCCCATGCGCATATGACATCGAACAGCGTGCCGGCCTCTGCTATCGTGCGCCGTGAAACGGCAGCCATGACAAGGGGCGGAGAAATGCAGCACATCATGATCATCGGTGCGGGCGCGATCGGAACTTACCTTGTGCGCGAACTGCATCGCATGTACCCCCAGGTGCGCCTGTCGTGCATCGAGCGCGCCGAGGCTGCGGCAGGGGCGCGTGGACGCCTGCGCGATATCGCAGGTGATGCCGTGAGCGTCTACGAGAGCGTGGCGGCTGTGCCGGCTGGCGCGCAACTTGCCGTCGAATGTGGCGGACACGCCGCAGTCTCCCAGCATGGCACGGCGTGCCTCGAGGCCGGTTACGACTTGTTGGTCGCCTCGGTGGGCGCGCTCGCCGACCAGGCGCTGTACGATCTGCTGGTCGCAGCGGCGCGGCGCAGCGGACGCAAACTGCTTATTCCTGCGGGCGCTGTCGCGGGCATGGACGGACTGGCGGCCGCGCGCCTGGCCGGCATAGACCGGGTGCGCTATACGTCGCGCAAACCGCCGCTGGCCTGGAAGAAAACCCACGCGGAAACGCTCTGCGACCTTGACACGGTGCGCGAGGCGACTGAATTCCTGCGCACCGATGCGCGCCAGGCCGCGACCCTGTTCCCCCAGAACGCAAACGTCGCCGCGACCATCGCGCTGGCAGGCATTGGATTCGAGCGCACCGAGGTCTCGCTGAATGCCGATCCGGCGGCGCAGGGCAACACCCACCTTCTTGAAGTCGAAGGCGCCTGCGGCAGCATGCGGATCGAACTTCGAAACAAGCCCTTCCCGGACAACCCGAAAACTTCGATGCTGGCAGGGTTGTCGCTGTTGCGGGTGATCCGCAACCGGACCGAGGCCGTGCAGGTCTAAGGAGAGCGCAGTGGCATTGCAGACGAAGCGACTCACACACAAGTTCGGCGCCGAGATTGTCGGCCTGGACATCGGCAAGCCACAGGACGATGCGACCATCGCCGAGATCTGGAAGCTGTGGAACGAGCAGGGCCTGATCCTGATCCGCGACCAGGACGTCACACCGGAGCAGCTGATTGCGTTCAGCGCGCGTTTCGGGACACTCGACAAGCATCCCAACCTCGCCCCGTTTCGCCACCCGCAGTACGACGAGATCTACATGGTCAGCACCATCCCGAGCAACGGCAAGGCTTCCCCGAGCGAGAAGCTCGGTCGCCACTGGCACTCGGACCTTTCCTACACGCTGCATCCGGCGATGGGGTCACTGTTCCATTGCCAGGTCTGCCCCGAGGTCGGTGGCGACACGATCTTTGCCAGCATCACATCCGCCTACGATTCGTTGTCGGACAAGATGAAGGAGATGATCGACGGTCTGTGGTGCGAGCATGACTACATGGCGATCAGCGGCGGGCGGCACCTGCAGCCCGAGGTGGCCGCGCAGATGCGCAAGCTCAACCCGCCGGTGGCGCAGCCGCTGGTGCGCACGCACCCGGTGACCGGGAAAAAGGCGCTGTACATCGCGAACCGTGTCATCACGCGGATCGTGGGCATGAGCGTGGAAGAGAGCCGTCCGCTACTGGACTTCCTGTTTCAGCATACGACTGACCCGCTCTACACCTATCGGCACAAGTGGTCGCCCAGGGAACTCGTGATGTGGGACAACCGAAGCCTGGTGCATTCCGCGCTTGCGGATTTCGACGCCGGCACGCCGCGCAAGTTCCACCGCACCACGGTGCTCGGCGAGCAGAGCGGCTATCTCATCGAATCCTGATCCCGGACGCAGCATGAACAACCCTTACATCCTTGGCGGCGCGATGCTGCCGCACGCACCGCAGTTCTTCACCCAGCCGGAGACCGAGGACAAGGCGACGATCGCCGCCGTGCAAAAGGTCGCCGCGCAGATCGGGGAAGGGCTCAGGGCGCTCAAGCCCGACGTCTGGATTGTCATCGGCAACGACCATGCCCAGCAGTTCTTCGCCAACGTCGCGCCACCATTCGCGCTGCACGTGGGCGGCGTCGGTCGTGGCCAGTTCGCGGGGCGCGAGTTCAGGTACAACATTGCAAGTGAAATCGGCTTCGCGCTGATCAAGGACTTCTATCGCGCGGGCTTCGACCCGGCATTCACAAGCACGGCCGAAATCGACTACGCCATGGGTATCCCGATGACACACCTGGGTATCGGTGACGCCCCCATCCTGCCGGTGTACGTGAACGCGTACCTGCCGCCGCAGCCGACGATGGAGCGCTGCTACCTGTTTGGCCAGGCGCTTGGCCGGGGCCTGGCGGCGCTGGGCGTGCGTGCGGTGGTGGTGGCCAGTGGCGGGATGTCGCATTTCCCGGGGACTGACAATTACAGCAACCCTGCGCTCGCGTTCGACCAGTCGGCGCTCGATCTGCTCAGGCAGGGTCGCCTGAAGACGCTGCTCGGCTACGAGGACGCGCTGCTCGACTCGACCGGAAATATCGAACTGCGCTGCTGGGGGGTCGCCGCCGGCGCGTTGGGCGACCGCGTGCCCGATGTCGCGCAGCTGAATCCAAGCTGGCACCACAACTATGCTTCGCTCGGCTGGTACAAGGGAAACGCAAATTCAGGAGCGGCCCCCTACCAGGCCCACTATCCGCAGATTGCCCCGGAACTGCAGGGGCTCACCAGCGCGCTGTTTTCCATGGCCAACGACCGCGCCGCGCGCGATGCGCACCTTGCCGATCCCGCGGGCTACGCGGACAAGCACCACCTCGAAGGACGCCAGCGAAAACTGCTGGTCGACTTCGACGCACCGGGCATCGTCGCCGCGGGCGTGCATCCGCTGCTGATCTTCCTTGTGCGCATGCATGTCGAGCGCGAGCGTGGCGTGAAACCGGCGGCGGGCAAGCCGTGAGTACGGAGCTTGGCGGTTGGGTCGGCGGGCGGGCGATCTGCGTACCTGCGTCCGTCGCGCGCATTGATCTCTTCAGCCCGGTGGACGGGAGCCTGACCTACCGCCTGCCGGACGCCGG
The DNA here is from genome assembly GCA_038211455.1 of Burkholderiales bacterium. Classification (GTDB taxonomy): domain Bacteria; phylum Pseudomonadota; class Gammaproteobacteria; order Burkholderiales; family SG8-39; genus SZAS-79. Next base: position 30,568 of record JBBQVP010000004.1, on the reverse strand, counting down.
CGCGGAGCTTGTCGACGCGGCGGTCAGCGACGCCGCAGCGGCGTTCGAAGCGCATCGCAATGTGCCGGTTGCGACCCGCGTCGCGTGGCTGGAAGGCATAGCGAAGACCGTATCCGCGAACAGCGGCCCGATCGTCGACAGCATCGTGCGCGCGATCGGCAAGCCGCGCCGCGCGGCCACCTTCGAAGCGGGGCGGGTGGCGGAATTCCTGCGTGGCTGCGTCGCTGAACTGACCACCTGGCGCGGCGAGCTGGTGCCGGTGGACAGCGTGCCTCTTGGCGCGGGTCACCTGGGATTCTCACGCCGCATTCCCTGTGGCGTGGTCGCCGCGATCACTCCGTTCAACGCGCCGGCGAATCTTCTGGTGCAGAAGATCGGCCCGGCGCTGGCGACCGGCAACGCGGTGGTGGTAAAGCCACACCCGACCGGCACGGAGACCGCGCTGCTGATCGCGGCCCTGTGCAAGGAGGCCGGACTGCCCGACGGCCTGTTCAACGTTGTTCCGGGAGATCGCGAGGCCGCGCGCGCTCTGGCGGCGCATCCGCGTGTGGCCGTGGTCAGCCTCACGGGCGGGGTTGCGGCGGCGGAGGCGCTGGCGCGCGCCGCGGGGGCGAAGAAGTTCTGCGCCGAACTGGGTTCGAGCGCGGCAAACATCGTGCTGGCCGACGCCAACCTTGAGGACGCCGCGCAGAAGATCGCGCGCGCCGGGTTCGAGGCCAGCGGACAGCAATGCATCTCGGCGCAGCGGATCATCGTCGAGCAGCCGGTACTCGAACGCTTTCTGGAACTGTTCGTCGCGGCGGCGAAGTCGCTTAAGGTCGGCCTCCCCGAGGAAGCCGGCGTCGACATCGGACCGATGGTGAACGTGGCAGCAGCCGAGCGCGTGATGGCCATGGTTGAGGACGCGGAAGGGCGCGGCGCCCAGGTTGTGTTGCGCCCGGTGCGCAGCGGCGCCGTGGTCTCTCCCGGCATCCTGCGTTCGGCGCCGCGCGAAGCACGCCTGCTTTGCGAGGAGGCATTCGGCCCGGTCGTGGTGGTGCAGCCGGCACGCGATCTTGACGATGCAATCGCGCAGGCGAACGACTCGCAGTTCGGCTTGCAGGGCGCCTGCTTCACCGCGAGCCTGGATGCGGCGATGAAAGTCGCCGAGCGTTTCGATTCGGGGTCGGTGTGGATCAACGAGGCGAGCCGGTTCCGGCTTGACATGTACCCGTTCGGCGGGGTCAAGCAGTCGGGCTACGGCCGGGAAGGCATACGCTACGCAATGGAGGAGTATTCGCAATGGAAATTCGTCGGCTTGAAGTCTTCGGCCTGAAGCAATGAGCGCCGAGATCGCAGTTCCGGAGGAGGTCTATCGCCTGATGGCCGAGATCGGCCCGAAGTGGGCGAGCAATGTCCCGGTCCACGTCAGGCAGATGATCGACGCGTTCACGCCGCTGCTCGCGCGTTGCCCAAAGGACGGTGTGCAGGTGAAGCGCGGGATCGCCTACGGCGCCCATCCGCGCCAGGTGCTGGACGTGTACAAACCCGCGGGCGCGAAGGATGCGCCGGTGGTGCTGTTCGTGCACGGTGGCGCGTTTGTGGATGGCGAGAAGGATCGCTCGACCGAGGTCTACGGCAACGTGTGCAACTGGTTCGCGCGCCACGGCATCGTCGCCATCAACGTCGAGTTCCGCCTCGCGCCGGAGTTCAAGTACCCATCGGGCACCGCGGATGTCGGTCTGGCGGCAATGTGGGTAGCGGGCAATGCAGGGACGATTGGCGCCGATCCGGGGAAGCTGTTCGTGTTCGGGCATTCGGCGGGCGCGGCGCACACGGCGTCGTACGCCTATGGCGCCCCGGGTTCGGAAGGCGGGCCGCGGGTCGCGGGTTCGATCGTGGTCAGCGGCCGGGTGCGTGCCGACAACCTGTCGACCAACCCGAACGCCAGAAAAGTCGAGGCCTACTACGGCACCGATGCGGCGCTCTTCGAGGAACGCTCCGCCCTCCATTGGGCGAAGGCCGATGTGCCCACCTTCATCGCGATTGCAGAATACGAAAACCCGCTGCTCGACATCTACTGCCTTGAGCTTGCCCACCGGATTGCCCGGTTGCGGGGCAGGGCGCCGCGGGTGCTCCAGCTGCCCGGCCACAACCACACATCGATCATTGCACATGTGAATACGGCGGAGAATCTGCTGGGGAACGCACTGTTGGCGTTCGTCAGGGAACCGAAATAGTGCGCGGGCCGGGGCGAATCGTGGCCAACCGGCCCCCAATTCGTGCAATCGTGGGACGAATTCGTACAATAAACCCGCCGGATGGAAATAAGTTGTTGAATGTTCTCTTGCCGTGATTTAACTTTAGATCCTTAACCTTCAGGGAGACACCATGAAACTCTTCAACCGAAAGGGCATTGCGCTCGCCGCCGCACACATGGCTCTGGCGTGCGGGATCCTCGCCGCGCCTGTCGCGCAGGCCGCGCCGACCACGCTGACGTTTAACTGGGAAGGCGCCTACGGCCGCGCGAACGTCCTGGTCTGGCCGTTCCGGCCGGGCGGTCGCTTCGAGGCCCTGGTGACCCAGGAGACCAAGGGAACGGTCAAGCTGGACATCAAGGAGAAGCTCTTCGGGATCATGGATTCGGCCTTCGCGATCGGCGACGGGCGTGTGCAGATGGGCACCCAGTCGGTGCCGGCCGTATCGGGCACCTATCCGTTGCTGGATTTCGGCGGAATTCCGGGACTGTTTTCCCCTATGCCAAACGGCGCGGTCGAGTACGCCGAAGCGCTGCTCGACCCGAAGATGCAGGCTGCGCTGGACGCCTATACCGCCAAGGCCGGCTTCAAGATCCTCGGCGCTTCGATCAGCCTCGCGAATGACGCCCTTTGGGGCAACAAGGCGATCAAGACCCTGGCTGACTTCAAGGGCGTGAAGATGCGCGCTTCGGGCCGCACCCAGACTTCGGCGCTGCGCGCATTGGGCGGTAGCCCGCTTACGCTGTCGATGGCCGAAATCGAGCAGGCCCTCAGCCGCGGCACGGTCGATGCGATCACCACCAGCAAGAGCTTCGGCGCCGAGCGCGGTCTGACCGCCCTGGCGAAGTACACCTCGATCTGGCCGATCACGCCCGTGTTTCCGCAGATCATTGCGGTCAACCTCAAGGCGTGGGAGAAACTCGACCAGCAGCAGAAGGACGGGCTGTCCCGGGCCTCGGCGATGCTTACCCAGGAAATCGCGCTGGCGGTTGAGCAGATGACCCTTACCTACGACCTGTGGATTCGCTCGAGCAAGACCGAAATGGTGCTGCCCGAGGAATCTGAGGTGAAGAAGGCGATGGCGCTCATGCAGCCGGTGGTGAAGGAGTGGCTGGAAACGGCCGGCCCGCAAGGCAAGGCCGTGCTTCAGGTCGCGACGAGCCACGCAAAGGGCCCGTCGGTGGCCTTCATCCGGGAAATGGCCAAGTAAAACTGCCTCTTGGAGACATTCCGGAAGTTTACCGAGAAGCTCTCGTACGGGGCCGGCTACACTGCCGGCCTCGTGCTGATCGCCATCATCGGCCTCACAATGGTCGAGGTGTTTTCGCGCTATGTCCTTGAGAGCCCGCTGATCCTGTCGGATGAATTCGGCGGCTACGCGCTGATTGCCATCAGTTTTCTCGGTCTCGCCTTCTGCGCCCGCGACGGCAGTCATATCCGGATCACATTCGTGGTGGGCAAACTCCCCGGGGGGGCAGCCAGCATGGTTCGGGTGGCGACGCTGCTGTTGAGCCTCGGGTTTGTCGTGGTGGCCGCGTGGGTGAACTGGCAGTTCCTCGCCGACTCCTTCGCGCGCAACATGCGCTCCAATTCCCTGCTGATGGTGCCGCTCAAGTGGCCGCAGATGGCGATGCCTGTCGGCCTGAGCCTGTTGGCATTGCTCCTGCTCTCCCGCCTGGTCATGGGCGTTCGCGACCTGCTCGCCGGACGCGCGGTGGACCGGTTCAACACTGAAGAATTCTGAGCCTTGAGCCCTGAACTGCTGACCTTCGTTCTGATCGGCGGCCTGATGGCGCTGCTGGCGCTCGGACTGGAGATCGGCGCCGCGATGGGGCTCACTGCCATGGCGGGCCTGTTGATTCTCGACAAGCCCATCGTCCAGCTGGCCTGGACGTCGTGGGAGTCCCTCAATTCGTACACCCTGCTTGCGATGCCGGTGTTCATCTTCATGGGCGCGGTGTTCTCCGGCAGCGGCGCCGTGCACCTGCTGTTTGCTGCGCTCGACAAATGGCTGGGATGGCTGCCGGGCGGCTTGGCGGCGGTGGTGGTCGCCTCCAACGGGGTGTTCGGCGCGATCTCGGGTTCCAGCGTCGCGGCCGCGGCGACCTTCAGCATGATCGCCTATCCGGAAATGGAGAAGCGCGGCTACGACCCGAAACTCTCGCTCGGCGCGATCGCGGTGGGCGGGACCCTCAGCGTGCTCGTGCCGCCGAGCCTGATCCTGATCGTCTACGGTTCTTGGGAAAACGTATCGGTGGCGCGGCTGTTCGCCGCCGCGCTGATTCCGGGACTCATGCTGATGACCATGCTGCTGCTTACGGTCGTGGTGATGGTAAAGCTGCGCCCGGAACTTGCGCCGCGCTCGGAACCCTCCAGCTGGAAGGAGCGCATGCGGGCGCTCAAGGACCTGGTGCCCTGGATCACAGTGATCGTGATCGTCATGGGTTCGATCTTCGGCGGCCTGATGACGCCGACTGAGTCGTCGTCGCTCGGCGCGGTGCTGTCGCTGGGAATCGCCTGGTATTACGGGCGCCTCAATTACGCAATGGTGCGCGACGCCACGCTCTCCGCAATCAAGGTGACGGCGATGATCGCCTACATCATATTTGCCGGCCACCTGCTGTCGTTCGTGTTCCAGGACATCGGCGCGACTGCGAAACTCTCGGGCATGGTGCTGGGACTGGATCTCGGCAAGTATGGCACCATGTTAGCGATCGTCGTGCTCTACCTGATCCTCGGCATGTTCTTCGACTCGATGGCGATGATGCTACTCACGCTGTCTTTTGTCATGCCGATCATCCTCAAGCTCGGCTACGACCCGATCTGGTGGGGGGTCACCTTCGTCCTGCTGGCCGAGATCGGCCTGGTGACTCCACCGTTCGGCCTGAACCTCTTTACCATCCAGGGGGTCCTGCCGCAGTTCTCTGTCACCTACATCGCACGCGCCTCGCTGCCGTTCCTCGGTGTCATGCTGCTGATGATCGGCATCCTGATCTTCTTCCCCGAAGTGGCGCTCTGGTTACCGAAGAAACTATACTGACCCTGGACTACCGAAACTCAGCATTCCGACCAAGGAACCGACATGGCTACTTACGTTCGCTGCGGTGCTCTGTTCAAGGGAAACGAGAATATCGAGCACAGGAACCAGACCCTCGTCTTCGATTCCGCGGGCCGGATCTCCTGGGTAGGCGCAACCGACGCCGCGCCGCGCACGGGCCGTGGCGACAGCGTGCTCGACTACGGAAAGTTCTTTGTCATGCCGGGCCTGCAGGACGTGCACACGCATCTCGCCTACGGCAACGCCAAGACCGAGGAGGACATCGACCTCTACCAGCCGATGGAATTCCGCGCGATCCGCGGCTTGTTTTTCGCGCAGAAGTGCCTTGCCGCGGGCTACACCTCGATCTGCGCCCCGGGCGATGCCGGGCAGATCAGCCTGTCGGTGCGCAACGCGATCAACTTCGGCTTGTTCGACGGGCCCCGCGTGACCGCAGCCGGGCGCTACCTGACCACGCGCCAGGGACTGACCGACTGGTACCCGACCTGGATCGGCGTGCCGGACACCTCGATCGGGCGCCTCGTGACCAGCCGCGCGGAATCGATCGAAGAGATTCGCGTGCAGACGAAGAACGGCGTCGACTGTATCAAGATCGCGCTGGACGGCGTGCAGCGCCGGCCCGACGGTGAATTTGTCGCCGCCTTCAACCAGGAGGAGACCACCGAGATCGTCACCGAGGCGCACCGCCTGGGGCGCAAGGTGGTGGCGCACGCACGCGGCCGGGAAGCCACTCTGTACGCGGCGCGCGCCGGGGTCGACCTGATCTTCCATGCGTACTACCTCGACCAGGAATGCATCGACGCGATGCTCGAGAGCGGCAGCACCATCGGGCCCACGCTCACGTTTCCACGCAACATAGTTGACTTCACCCGGCCGACCGAGCCGGCCTGGCTCAAGGGCCGCATTGGCATCGTGCAGCGCGAATACGAGGTCGGGTGCGAGAACCTGCGCAAGGCGCGCGTGGCGGGCATTCCGATGCTGACAGGGACCGACACGGGCTTCGCGGTGACGCCCTATGGCGAATGGCACGCGCGCGAGATCGAGCTGTTCGTGAAAGACCTTGGCTTTACGCCAGCCGAGGCGCTGCGCTGCGCGACTTCGGTTACCGCGGGATTCATGGCCGACGGCGCGTCACTCGGCGTGCTCGAACCGGGACGCGCCGCGGACTTCATCGCCGTGCAGGGTTCGCCCTTGAAGAACGTGGCCATCCTGCAGGACAAGACGCGCATCCGGCACGTGCACCTCGCCGGCAAGCGGATGGACATTCCCGCGCGCAGTTACGATACCTATCAGGTCACCGACCAGTCCTGGGCGAACTGGAACGACCTCTACACGCAGGAGCGGGTGGCGCAGCTGGGTATCCTCCCGGACCGGCGCAAGCTTGCGCTGCAGGAAGGTTAGCCGGCTTTTTTCCGCTGCAAGCCTGAAGACGAGAGCACGACGCCGGCCAGGATGAGCGCGATGCCGGCAAAGTGGTACCAGACCGGGTATTCGCCGAGGAACACCGCGGAAAGACCTACCGCGATTGCCGGCATCAGGTGCATGGTCGCCCCGGCGCGCGCAGCGCCGATGCGGGAAACCACGTAGCTCCAGCCGGCGTAGGCCAGTAACAACGATCCGATGGCGGAATACAAAACTGCGAGCATCCCGGGGTAGGTGAGCGTCGGACCGGTCGCGTGGAGCAAGTCCCACGCGAGCCAGGGCAGCAGGAAAATCAAGCCCAGCACGCAGACCATCAGCAGGAGCTGTGGCATGGAGAGCGCGTCGCGCCGCCGGCCGAGCAGAATCGTATAGCTCGCCCACATTGCCATTGAGGCGACCGCGAGCACGTCGCCGATGTTGAACGACAGCGTGGCCAGCGCGCGCAGGTCGCCGTGCGCCGCGATCAGCGCCACGCCGGAAAACGAAACCGCGACGCCTGCCCACTGCCGGGCGCGGACCTTCTCGCCGAGGAATGTCGCTGCCAGCAGCAGGATGAAGATCGGCGAGGTGGAGAGGTACAGCGTGCCGTTGGTCACCGTGGTGTAGTGCAGGCCCAGCCACTGCATGGCCAGGTGCAGGCCGCCGCCGGTGAAACCCAGGCCGAGCAGCACGCCCCAGTCGCGGGCGCCGAGTGCGCGCAGTTTTGGCGCGAGGCCGCGCCAGGCAAACGGAAGCAGGAGCACGATCACGACAGCGAGCCGGCCCGAGGTCGCCACCCCGGGCGTGATGGCGTCGCGCACTGCGCGCGCAACGATCCAGTTGCCCGACCAGAGGAGCAGGGTGACGGCAAGCACGAGGTAGGCGGTGGCGCGCATTGGCGCCCATTATCGCCGGGCGAAACGACGACGGAAGCCATGGGTTCGCGTGATAATCTTCGCCTCGCTTTTTCCATTCCGCGACCCATGCCGTTCATTTCCGCCGCCGGCCACCGGCTCGAATACCAGCGCATCGAGGCCGATCCGGACAAACCCGTGCTGGTGTTCCTGCACGAGGGCCTCGGGTCGATCACCCAATGGCGCGATTTTCCGCGTGAGGTTTCGGCCGCCACGGGTTGCCCGGCGCTCGTGTATGCGCGTTATGGCTACGGCCAGTCCGACGTGCTCGCGGAGCCGCGCCCGCTGGACTTCATGCAGACCGAGGCACTGGTCGCACTGCCGGAACTGCTGGCGGGGCTCGGGATCGCGAACCCGATCCTGGTCGGCCACAGCGATGGCGCGTCGATCTCGCTGATCTATGCCGGGGCAGGCCGGCCGTTGCGCGGGCTTGTCGTTGAGGCGCCGCACGTACTGATCGAAAAGATCAACATGGCCGCGATCGAGGTGGCACGGCGCACGTTCGAGACCAGCGACTTGCCGCAGAAACTCGGTCGGCATCATCGCGATCCGCACAGAACTTTCTTTGGCTGGCACGACGCGTGGATGTCGCCCGCGTTCCAGCAGTGGAACATCGAGAACGTCCTGCCCGGCATCCGCTGCCCGCTGATGGCGATCCAGGGAGAGGACGACGCGTACGGCACGATGGTCCAGCTGGACGCAATCGCGGCACAGGTGGGTGGGCCGTGCGAGCTGGTAAAACTTGCCGACTGCGGGCATACGCCGCACAAGGAGCAGGAAGAAAAGACCTTCTCTGCGGTGACTCGATTCGTCAACGACTTGCTTACCCGCAATCCGGCATGAGCGCCGTGGCGGTACCGCTGCGGCAGGACGCCAAGGTGATCAGCCTGGTCGCGGTCGCGCATTCGGTTTCCCACTTCTTCCAGGTGCTCGTGCCGCCGCTGTTCCCGTTGATCAAGGAGGATCTGGGGGTCAGCTACACGGCGCTGGGCGCGGTGATCGGGTTGTACTACCTGATGTCGGGAATCTTCCAGACGGTCGCCGGGTTCGCGGTGGACCGCTTCGGCGCGCAGCGTGTCCTCGCGCTGGGGCTGGCGTTCAGCGTGCTGGGTGCCTTGATCGCGGGACTGGCGCAGAGCTACGCGATGCTGGTCGTCGCGGCAGTGATCGGCGGGCTTGGAAACAGCGTGTTCCACCCGAGCGATTTTGCAATCATCAACGGCCGCGTGTCGCCGCAGCGGCTGCCCTACGCTTACAGCTCTCACGGGGTCGGCGGCAGCCTGGGCTATGCAGCGGCGCCGCTATTCGGCGCCGCGACGGTCGGCGTATTCGGTTGGCACGGCACGATCCTGGCCGGCGCCGCGGTCGGCGCCCTCGTGCTTGCCGCGGTAGTCATCAATCGCGATGCACTGGCAGTCCGTCCTACGCGCGCCCTCGGACTGAAGAAGGGCTATGCGGAAGACTTCAGGGTGCTGTCTTCCGCACCCGTGCTGATGTGCTTCGGCTATTTCCTGCTCGTCGCGATCGTGTTCATCGCCGTGCTGAGCTTCGGTGTTTCCGGGCTCGTGGGGGCCTATGGAATCACGCCGGTGCAGGCTTCCGCGGCACTCACGACCTACATGTTCGGGGCGGCGGGCGGGATCCTCGTGGGGGGCATTGTCGCCGCGCGCGGCTGGCGGCCGGAGCGCGTTGCATCCGGCGGAATGGCTGCCAGTGCAACCGTCATGCTGGTGATTGCCTGCGTCTGGCTCCCGGCGATCGTGTTGCCCCTGCTGTTTGCGCTGTCCGGTTTCGCCAACGGGATGACCAATCCCTCGCGCGACCTGCTGGTGCGCCAGACCACGCCGCCAGGTTCGACGGGCGCGGTGTACGGCTTTGTCTATTCGGGACTGGACCTGGGTTCCGTGCTGGCGCCGGTGTACTTCGGCTGGCTCCTCGACCACGGTCACCCGCAGGCCGTGTTCTTCACGGCTGCGGGGGTGCTGCTGCTGACCATCCTGACCGTGCTCAAGCTGCCGGCGCGAAAGATCGCGCCGCTCGCCGCCTAGAAAAGGAAGCCGTTCAGGAGTTGTAATTGCTGCCGCGGCGCTCGAGCATCCGGAGCAGGGCGGGCCAATGCTTCCCGCCGTTGGTGCGCGGGCGGTTGAATTGCTGGCGGCCCACCTCCACCGTCTTCGCACCGATCAGCGTGACCGTGTCCTCGCCACCGGACAGCGCGTCTATCTGGATCTGGCAGGAACACTCGAGGAAATACATGATCTCGAAGGCTTCGGCGACCGATTTCCCGAGCGTCAGCAGGCCGTGGTTGCGCAGCACCATCGCGCGGCTCGTCGGGCCCAGGTCGCCGGTCAGCCGGGTGCGCTCGTCCATGTCGAGCGCGATGCCTTCGTAGTCGTGGTAGGTCAGCTCGCTGATCACGCGCAGCGAATGCTGGCTGAGCGGCAGCAGGCCCCGGGTCTGAGCCGAGACGGCGACGCCGGCACGCGTGTGCGTATGCAGCACGGCCAGCGCATCGTCGCGGGCCTCGTGGATGCAGCCGTGAATCACGAAACCGGCCTCGTTTACGCCCAGTCCGGTCGGGTCCTCGATGATCTTTCCGGCGAGGTCGATCTTCACGAGGCTGGAGGCCGTGATTTCGTCGAACATCTGTCCGTACGGGTTGATCAGGAAATGGTGCTCTGGACCGGGCACGCGCGCAGAGAAGTGGGTGAAGATCAGGTCGGTCCACTTGTAGTACGCGGCCAGCTGGTAGGCGGCGGCGAGATCGACGCGAACGTCCCATTCTTCCTTGCTGACGCGGTCACGCAGGGAGGGGCTGGATTTCAGGACGGCACTCATGGCGGGACTCCGGAGGGAAGGTGTGACGGGAATGATACGCCCCGCAAGCCCGGGCGGGGAGCAGGGGCGCGAAACGCCCCGCTGTCACCGGTGTTTGCGCCCTGACTCGCGTCAGGCGGCGAGTGGCGCGCGCGATTCAGCGGCTTCCACGGCTTCAAGTATCAGGTCCGGGTCGTTTGCAGCCAGCCGCCCGGAATCCGACAGCATGCGCCGCCAGGCGCGGGCCCTCCCGTGGCCGTGGTACAGGCCCAGCATGTGGCGGGTGATCTGGCGCAGGTGGCCGCCCGTTGCGATGTGGCGCCGCGCGTAGGCATGCATGCCTGCGGCGACTTCCATGCGCGAGCCGGCCGCTGCACCGAACAGCCGCTCCCCTGCAAGGGCGAGCACCCAGGGGTCGTGATAGGCCGCGCGGCCGAGCATCACCCCGTCGACATGCCCCAGCTGGGCTTCGATCTCATCCAGCCGCGTGATCCCGCCGTTGATCACGATCGTGAGCTGCGGGAAGTCGCGCTTCAGCCGGTGCACATACGGGTACTTGAGCGGCGGGATCTCGCGATTCTCCTTGGGAGAGAGGCCCTTGAGGACGGCGTTCCTGGCATGCACGATAAACGTCGTGGAGCCGGCCGAGGACACCTGCGCCACGAAATCGCGCACGAATTCATACTCCTCGACCGCGTCAATGCCGATGCGATGCTTTACTGTCACCGGGAGCACGCTAGCCTCGCGCATCGCGCGCACGCAGTCGGCCACCAGCGCAGGCTCGGCCATCAGGCAGGCGCCGAACGCCCCGCGCTGGACGCGCTCGCTGGGGCAGCCCACGTTCAGGTTGATCTCGTCGTAACCCCATTCTGCCGCGAGCTTCGCGCAGTGCGCGAGGTCGGCCGGCTCACTGCCCCCCAGCTGCAGGGCGACCGGGTGTTCTTCACTATTGAAGTCGAGGTGGCGCGGAACATCGCCGTGGATCAGAGCGCCGGTGGTCACCATCTCCGTATAGAGCATCGCGCGCGGCGAGACCAGGCGCAGGAAGTAGCGGCAATGCCGGTCGGTCCAGTCCATCATCGGCGCAACGCATAGTTGACGGGCGGTTGCGCTTCCCGCAGTTGATTTCGAATCAGGCATTTGATGGAAAAAGCGACAGGTAAATCAATCCTGCCATTTTATCTGCATGCCTGTCGAGCTCGCGCCCGGGAGCGCAGGCGAGAGCGGATATGGGGACGCGGTCGAGCAGGGCTAAATAGTTCCGGTTCGCGGAACCGCCGGAACCTCGCCTCCTTCGTTTTCCCAGCGCTGGACCGTGCGCTGCCTCGCTGCTTCCGCGTCGGGGGTGCCCTGGCCCGCGAGCGGGAGGTCCGGCGCGGCAGCGTTCCATTGGGCGATCACTGCAACCTCGGGGTGATGCGGGTCGTACCCCAGGATGCCAAACGAGGCCTCACCGAAGGCGAAGTGCTGCGCCTCGGCTACCGGAAGCCTGATCCAGCGGGCAGCAAAAACGCAACCGAACTGGCCGTGCGAGAAGAGCGCGACGGTGCCTTCCAACTTGCGCAGCCGTGCAATTATCCGGTCGGCGCGCTCAGCCATCTGGGCGGGGGACTCCCCGTGTGGACATCCGTCACGGAAAAGATTCCAGCCAGGCCGGGTCACGAGGATATCGCGCGAACGCCGCCCTTCGTAGTCACCGTAGTCCCATTCCGAAAGATCCGAATCGATCACAGCGGCGGCGCCCAGCCCTGCCAGTTCGCAAGTCTGCCTTGCGCGTCGGCGCGGGCTGACCAGCACGCGAGAAAACGCAATGTCCCTAAAGTAAGTTTCAAGGGCATGTGCCTGGGCCTCGCCGTGCGCGGTCAGTGGAATATCTGTGCGGCCGGTGTACTGGCCCGAGCGCGTCCACTCGGTCTCGCCGTGCCGGACGAGGTAGATGCGCAGCGGGATCATTTTTGCCAGCGCCATTCGCGTATTTCGGGGAGGTCTTGGCCATGCTTGTCGATGTACTGCTTGTGCGTGACAAGCTTGTCCTGCAGTTCCTGCTTCAGTGCCTGGCCCCTGTCGCCGGTCTGCGGCAGCCGGTCGACGACGTCCATCACGAGGTGGAATCGGTCCAGGTCGTTCAGCACCGTCATGTCGAACGGTGTCGTCACAGTGCCTTCTTCCTTGTAACCACGGACGTGGATGTTGTGGTGATTGGTGCGCCGGTAGGTCAGCCTGTGGATCAGCCACGGATAGGCATGGAAAGCGAAGATGACGTGCTTGTCTTTGGTAAAAAGCGCATCGAATGCCGCGTCCGACAGGCCGTGCGGATGTTCAGAGGCCGGCTGCAAGCGCATCAGGTCGACGACGTTGACCACGCGAACCTTGAGCCCGGGCAGGCGCTCGCGCAGGATCGAGACGGCGGCCAGAGTTTCCAGTGTAGGGACGTCACCACAACAGCCCATGACTACGTCGGGCGCCTCGCCCTGATCGTTGCTTGCCCAGTCCCAGACGCCGATCCCTGCGCGGCAATGCGCTTCTGCGGCTTGCATTGTCAGCCACTGCGGCGCCGGGTGCTTGCCCGCGACTACGACGTTGATGTAATGGCGGCTGCGCAGACAGTGGTCCATGACCGACAGCAGGCAGTTGGCGTCCGGCGGCAGGTAGACCCGCACGACTTCGGCTTTCTTGTTCACGACGTGGTCGATGAATCCGGGGTCCTGGTGAGTGAAACCGTTGTGGTCCTGGCGCCAGACGTGCGAAGCCAGGAGGTAGTTCAGCGACGCGATCTTGCGCCGCCATGGCAGGGTCGCGGAAACCTTCAGCCACTTTGCGTGTTGGTTGAACATCGAATCGATGATGTGAATGAACGCCTCGTAGCAGTTGAACAGCCCGTGGCGCCCGGTCAGCAGGTAGCCCTCGAGCCATCCTTCGCACTGGTGCTCGCTCAGCATCGAGTCGAGCACGCGTCCGTCCGGGGCGAGAAACTCGTCGTTCGGCAGGGTGGCCCCTTCCCACTGCCGATTGGTCGCCTGGAACAGCGCTTCCAGTCCGTTCGAGAGCGTTTCGTCGGGACCGAACACACGGAAATTGCGCTGCTCATCGTTCAGCTTTGCGACATCGCGCAGGAACGGGCCGAGCATGTGGGTGTCGCCTTTCCCGTGGATGCCTGGAAAGGGGACCTCCTGCGCATAGCGGCGATAGTCCGGCATGGCCAGGTCGCGCAGCAGGAGACCGCCGTTGGCATGCGGGTTGGCGCTCATGCGGCGGTTGCCCTCGGGCGCGAGCGCAGAAAGTTCCGCTACCAGCTCTCCCGCGGTATCGAAGAGTTCCTCCGGACGATAGCTCCTTAACCAGTCCTCGAGCATACGCAAATGCTCAACGGGGGCTGAGGCTGAGACCGCGAGCGGAATCTGGTGCGCGCGGAATGTGCCTTCGATCTGGCGGCCATCCACCATCGTCGGCCCGGTCCACCCCTTGGGTGAGTCGAGTACGATCATTGGCCAGCGCGCACGATCGGCCCGGCCCGTGGCGCGAGCCTCTTGCTGGATCGCCTGAATCTGCGCCACAACCGTATCGAGCGTCGCCGCCATGGCCTGGTGCATTGGAGCCGGCTCATGCCCTTGTACAAAATACGGCGTCCAGCCATAGCCACGCAGCAGTTGTTCCAGTTCCTCCCGACTGATGCGTGCCAGCACGGTCGGGTTCGCAATCTTGTAGCCATTGAGATGCAGGATCGGTAGCACCGCGCCATCGGTGACCGGGTCGAGAAACTTGTTGGAATGCCACGCGGTCGCGAGCGGCCCGGTTTCCGCCTCGCCGTCGCCGACCACGCAGGCGACGATCAATTCGGGATTGTCGAAGACTGCGCCGAACGCGTGGCTAAGCGAGTACCCCAGTTCGCCGCCCTCGTGGATCGAGCCCGGGCACTCGGGCGAAGCGTGGCTGGGGATCCCGCCCGGAAACGAAAACTGCTTGAACAGCCTGCGCAGCCCGGCTTCGTCGCGGCTGATCCCGGGATAGACCTCGCTGTAGGTTCCTTCGAGATACGTGTTGCCGACCACCGCCGGGCCGCCGTGACCAGGTCCCGAAACGTAAATCATGTCGAGATCAAAGTTTCGGATCACCCTGTTCAGGTGCGCGTAGATGAAGTTCTGCCCGGGCGTCGTGCCCCAGTGCCCAAGCAGCATGTGCTTTACGTCCGCCAGCGTCAGCGGCCGTTTCAACAACGGGTTGTCGGACAGGTAGAGCTGGCCGACCGACAGGTAGTTGGCCGCGCGCCAGTAGGCGTCGAGTTTGCGCAATTGTTCAGCCGCGAGCGGCTCTGCCGGCATTCCTTTGCTCCGATCGGTCGTCATTTCTATTCCCTAATGGCGCTCTCCGGGTGGGAGAGCGCGAATCTGATTTGGTTTTCGGCGCGATTTCTGCCGGGCAATTGCCCGATTTAGTTCCGCAACGGTCACGGCGCAGGCATCCCTTGTATGTGGACGGGCCAATGCCGTCAGTACGCCAGCGCACAACTCGAATGGCGGCCGCCGGCGCGCGCCAGACCGGTTCGACGCGGTGGCTATGTTTGATACCGAACATACAATGCTTGGCCGACGGTCCAAGATGCGCTCTCCCTTACGCGACTCCCAATCGTGCCAGGGCCGGATGGCAGGCGCGTACCAAAGGAGAACGTGACATGAACAAGGCCTTGCGGGAGTTGTCGCGTTGTGAGGACATCGGCGGTCTGGAATCTGCCCTGCGCACCATGTGCACCGGATTCGGGCCAGTTTCCCGGCTGGATGTGCTCCCGCTCGTTGGAGCGGGCAAGCGCCAGGCGGTATGCCTGCTGCGACTGAACTCCACCACGCGAGAGCAGGACCTGGTGAAGGAACTCGGCGCGATCCGGTTTGGCGAAGATTGGTGCGTCGTGGTTGACCTCAGTATGCCGGACTGATCGAGACGTCCGGCCCGCTGTACGCAGTGCGCTCTTCTACATACGGACGGAACGCTTCGCCCTAAGCTTCGTCGGGGTCGTTGTCCTGTACCGAAATTTTGCGAAGCCCCTATTGGAGAACGACTATGCCGGCCGCGTATGCCGCTTTGCAGGCAACGCCGCCTGATATTCCGCAGTCTTCACGCACGCCCGCAACGCCGCCCGGCACGGCACGCAATTGAGCATTTCCGGACCGGGAAACGCCTGGTCGCGATGGATGTCGCGATTGCTGTTTCGACTGGGCGGCGCAGCCCGCGCCGAGGGGTCGCAGGTCGCCGACGGACCGCCGCTGCGCGCGGAACTGTTTGGCGCAGACCAGATGGAGCAACTCGGCCAGACGCTTGCCGCCGCACACCGGTTGAGCACCCGGCATGCACCGGATCAACTCCTCCAGCGGCTGGACCAGAACGAGGGCGTCCTGGCGCGCGCCTGCGACCTGCTGACGGCCACCTTGAAGGACAACCGCCGGATCTCGCCGGCGGGCGAATGGCTGCTGGACAATTTCTATCTGATCGAAGAGCAGATCCGTACCGCCAGGCGGCATCTGCCCAAGGGGTACAGCGCGGAACTTCCGCAGCTCGCCACTGGCGAGCGCGCCGGAATGCCTCGCGTCTACGACATTGCGCTGGAGACCATCTCCCACGGCGACGGCCGGGTGGACCCGGAGTCACTGAGCCGGTTCGTCGCTGCCTATCAGAAGGTCACCGCGCTGAACCTGGGAGAGCTCTGGGCGATCCCCATCATGCTTCGCCTCGCGCTGATCGAAAATCTCCGCCGTGTCGCCGCGCGAACGAAAGCCAACGCCAAGGATCGCGACCTGGCCGGTATCTGGGCCGACCAGATGCTGGAAAAGGCGAGCCAGGACCCCAAGAACCTGATCCTGGTGGTCGCGGACATGGCGCGCTCGAACCCGCCCATGGCAAGCGCTTTTGTCGCGGAACTCGCGCGCCGGCTGCAGGGACAGAGCGCGGCACTGGCCCTGCCGCTTACCTGGATCGAGCAGCGCCTGTCCGAGTCCGGCCTGACGATCGAGCGGGTGGTGCAATCGGAAACGCAGATCCAGGCCTCGAGCCAGGTTTCGGTCGCCAACAGCATCGGCAGCCTGCGGTTCCTTGGGGCGATGGATTGGCGCGAATTCGTCGAATCCATGAGCGGCGTCGAACATACCCTCAGACAGGATCCAGCCGGCGTCTATGCCAGGATGGACTTCGCCACCCGCGACCGGTACCGGCATGCGATAGAGAAGATCGCAAGGGACAGCGGCCGGCCTGAAGGCGAAGTCGCGCGCAAGGCAATCGAGCTGGCGCGCGAAGGCGCCGCAATCGCCTCGGATCCGCGCAGTGGCCCGTATGGGGACTGCCTGGATCGTGCCGCGCATGTCGGCCACTACCTGGTCGATAGAGGGTTGCCGGCTCTTCAACTGGCAACGCAAGCGCAACTTCCGCTGGCCGAAGCCGCCGGGCGGACGCTGTTCCGATCACCCCTGGCCACGTATCTGGGTGCGATCGGGCTGTTCACCTTCGCTTTCAGCGTGGGCCTCCTTGCCAGGACACCGGCCGCCGCACTGCAAGGATGGACCTTCGCGGCGATGGCGGCTTTGACCGTGTTTTGCGGCGGCCATCTGGCGATTGCCCTGGTCAACTGGCTGGCGACCTTGCTCACTACACCCCGTCCCCTGTCGCGGCTGGATTTTTCCGCGGGTATTCCAGCGGACTGCCAGACGCTGGTGGTGATACCGAGCATGCTGGCGAACGCGCGCAACATCGAAGCCCTGGTTGTCGCGCTCGAAGTGCGCTTCCTCGCGAACCGGGACAAGCACCTGCAGTTCGGCTTGCTGACCGACTTTGCCGATGCGCAGGCGCAGGCACTGCCGGGGGACTCGGCGCTCCTGCTGCTGACGCGTACGCGAATCGAGGAACTGAACGCAAAGTATCGGCAATCGGCGGACAGCCCGGATACCGGCCCGTTCTACCTTTTTCATCGCCCGCGAAGCTGGAATCCCGAGGAGCGGATCTGGATGGGCTATGAGCGCAAGCGCGGCAAGCTCGCCGAACTGAACGCATTGACGCGAGGCAGCGGCCTGGACAGGTTCGCACTGATCGTCGGTGACACCGGGGCGCTGCGAAGCGCCAGATACGTGATCACGCTCGATACCGATACGCTGTTGCCACGCGATTCGGCGCGCCAGCTCGTCGGCGCGATGGCCCATCCGCTCAACCGGCCCCGCGTCGACTCAGAGCGAAAGGTGGTCACCGAAGGCTACGGAATCCTGCAGCCGCGCGTTGCGGCGAACCTCGCGGGCGCCAACCGGTCGCGCTATGCGCGCCTGTTCGGCAGCGAGCCCGGGATCGATCCGTATACCCGCATCGTTTCGGATGTATACCAGGACGTGTTCGACGAAGGCTCGTTCATCGGCAAGGGCATCTACGATATCGATGCGTTCGAGCAATCGCTCAAAGGGCGATTCCCTGACAACCGGATCCTCAGCCACGACCTGCTGGAAGGTTGTTATGCGCGCTCCGGGCTGTTGAGCGACGTGCAAGTCTATGAGGATTACCCGTCAAGCTATCTGGCGGACGTGAGCCGTCGCTACCGCTGGATCCGCGGAGATTGGCAGATCGCGTCGTGGATCCTCTCGCGCGTTCCTGCCGCGGGCAAGGACGCGGGGGCCGAAAGTCGCGGCAATCCGCTTTCGGCATTGTCGCAGTGGAAGATTCTCGACAACCTGCGGCGCAGCCTGGTACCGGCGGCATTGACGCTATTCCTGCTGCTCGGCTGGTCGCTTGCTTCCACCGCCTGGTTCTGGACCCTGGCGGTCGTCGGCATCCTGCTTTTCCTGCCGGTACTAGCCACGATCCTCGAACTGGTCCGCAAGCCCGAGGACATGCTCATGGGCGCGCACCTGCTCGCGGTCGTGCGTTCAGCCGCCGGTCGCATTTCGCAGGCGGCGCTGCAACTAGTCTTCCTGCCGCACGAAGCCTGGTACAGCCTGGGCGCTGTGCTGCGCACCAACTGGCGCATCCTGGTCACCCGGCAAAAGCGGCTGGAATGGATCCCTTCAGGACGCTTGCACGCAGAAAGCGAAAACACCTTCTCCGCATGCTGCAAGAGCATGTGGATCGCGCCGCTGGTATCCTTCTGTGCGACGGCGTATCTCGCCGCGACGCAGCCGCACGAGCTGCTGATCGCCGGACCGATCCTGTTCGCCTGGCTGGTCTCGCCGGTCGTCGCCTGGTGGCTCAGCCGGCCGCTCACACGCCGCGATGCGCGCCTGTCCACCGACGAGACCGATTTCCTGCGCGCCGTGGCGCGCAAGACCTGGGCCTTCTTCGAGACCTTCGTCGGCGCCGAAGAGCATTGGCTGCCGCCGGATAATTTCCAGGAACACCCGCGCGTTGCGATCGCGCATCGAACCTCGCCCACCAACATGGGGCTGTCGCTACTCGCGAACCTCGCAGCCTATGACTTCGGCTATCTCACTGTCGGCAAGCTTCTCGCGCGCACCGCGAATTCGCTCGACACGATGACCGGGCTGCAGCGCTACCAGGGCCATTTCTACAACTGGTACGACACGCTGACGCTTCAGCCACTGCCGCCTCTGTACATCTCGTCGGTAGACAGCGGCAACCTCGCCGGACACCTGCTCACGCTGCGGCCTGGACTGCTGGCGCTGCCTCGCGACAGCATCCTTGCACCGCGCCTGTTCGAAGGATTGCTCGACACGCTGGGCGCGCTGAGCGAAGCCATGAAGCCGGCCGCGACAGCGGCAACGCCGGCGGCCCTGGCCGAACTCGCCGGCCTGACACGGGCGTTGCAATCCGCGACCGAAAACGTGCCCTCGTCGCTACCGGAGGTGCAGGCCTGCCTGCTCCGGCTGGAGGCCTCGGCGACTACGTTGGCGGCACTGCTCGTCGACTCCGAACCGCAAGTGCTGCAGAGCGCACCAAGTGTCGGGCCACGGTGGTGGGCGCAGGCGCTCGCCGGGCAATGCAGTGACACCCTGGATGAACTCGCCTTTCTCGCGCCATGGCTGGCGCACACGGGCATGACCGAACGATTGCGCGACCTGCTTGGACCGACCGGAGCCCCGACCTTGCAGGAACTCGTCGCCCTGAAGGATCGGTGGCAGGCAGGCCCGGGTGCGGCATCAGTGATCGAGGCAACGCCTGCGGATCGCGAAATCATCGAAGCGATCGCGCGCCACCTTGCCGATGCCGCCGGCCGCGCTGCCGGTCGCATCGCCGAGATCGAGCGTATCGCCGCGCTCTGCGCCGAGCTTGCGGTCATGGAGTATGACTTCCTGTACGACAAGACACGCCACCTGCTTTCGATCGGCTACAACGTCGGCGACCGGCGGCTGGATCCCAGTTGCTACGACCTGCTTGCCTCGGAAGCCCGGCTCACGACCTTTGTCGCAATCGCGCAGGGGCAGATTCCGCAGGAAAGCTGGTTTGCGCTGGGACGCCTGCTCTCGAGGACCGACGGCGAATCCGCGCTGATGTCCTGGAGCGGATCGATGTTCGAGTACCTGATGCCGTTGCTGGTAATGCCGACATTTGCAAACACCCTGCTCGATCAGACCTGCCATGCGGCGGTGGCACGCCAGATCGCCTACGGGAAGCGCCGCGGTGTCGCCTGGGGCATTTCGGAGTCCGGCTACAACGCCGTCGATGTCGCGCTCAACTACCAGTATCGGGCTTTTGGCGTGCCCGGACTCGGGCTGAAGCGGGGCCTCGCGGAAGACCTGGTGATCGCGCCCTATGCCTCTGCCCTTGCACTGATGGTCCTGCCGGGGCAGTCGTGCCGCAACCTGCAGCGACTGGCAGCGGAAGGTCTCGCCGGCCCGTATGGATTCTACGAAGCGGTCGACCACACCAAGGCGCGCCTGCCGCGCGGCCACGCAAGTGCGGTCATCCGGTCGTTCATGGCCCATCACCAGGGAATGATCTTCCTCTCGGTGGCGCACCTGCTGCTGAACCGCCCGATGCAGAAGCGCTTCGCGTCGGATCCGATTTTCCAGGCGACCGCCCTGCTGCTGCAGGAGCAAGTACCGAAGGCAGGTGCATATCAGCTGCACGCGGCGGACGCTTCGGCGAGCACCGCCGTTTCGGCCGAATCGCATACGCAGGTGCGCATGCTCCGCAGCCCGGACACGCCGGTGCCGGAGGTGCAGTTGCTGTCGAACGGCCGGTACCACGTCATGGTGACCAGCGCGGGCGGCGGCTACAGCCGCTGGAAGGACCTCGCCGTGACGCGCTGGCGCGAAGATGCGACTTGCGACAACTGGGGCATGTTCTGCTACGTTCGCGACGTGGCGAGCGGGGTGTTCTGGTCCAACACCCACCAGCCGACGCTCCGGAGCGCGGACACCTACGAAACCGTATTCACCGAGGGCCGCGCGGAATTCCATCGTCGCGACCTCGAATATGATGTTCACACCGAGATCGTCGTCTCGCCTGAGGACGACATCGAACTGCGCAGGGTGAATATCACCAACCGCGCGCGAACCCGGCGCACGGTGGAGCTGACGAGTTACGCGGAGGTGGTCCTCGCCGACCCGGTTGCCGATGCGCTCCATCCGGCTTTCAGCAACCTCTTTGTGCAGACGGAAATCATCCGCGAACGGCAGGCGATCGTATGCACGCGGCGGCCACGCTCGCCGACCGACCTGGCGCCGTCGATGTTTCACCTGATGGAGGCTCGCGGCGGCACAATAGAGACGGTTTCCTATGAGACCGACCGGATGCACTTTATCGGCCGTGGGCGCACGCTCGCCTCGCCCGCCGCCATGGGCAACGCCGTTACGCTTTCCGACAGCGCCGGTTCGGTGCTCGATCCTGTCGTAGCGATCCGCTACCGGATCACCCTGGACCCGGAGGAAGTCGCCACGCTGGACATGGTTTGCGGTGTGGCTGCGACGCGTGACGCCGCGCTGAACCTGGCCGGTAAATACCAGGACCGGCAGCTTGCGGATCGCGTATTCGGACTCGCCTGGACGCACAGCCAGGTCGTCCTGCGGCAGATCAACGCCTCCGAGGCCGACGCCCAGCTGTACTGTCGCCTGGCAGGTTCGGTGATCTACGCGAGTTCGGGCCTGCGTGCGGATACTGCAGTCCTTTCGCGCAATCGACGCGGGCAGTCCGGCCTATGGGGTTACGCGATCTCGGGGGACCTGCCGATCGTCTTGCTGCAGATCGGTGATCTCGAGAACATCGACCTCCTGCGCCAGCTCGTCCAGGCCCATGCGTACTGGCGATTGAAGGGGCTGGCGGTGGATCTCGTGATCTGGAACGAAGACCGTGCCGGATACCGCCAAGTGCTCCAGGAGCAGATCCTGGGACTGATCGCCGCCGGCGTTGAAGCACAGGTCATCAACCGTCCGGGCGGAATTTTCGTGCGGCCGGCAGACCAGATTTCGGACGAAGACCGTACCCTGGTCCAGTCGGTCGCGCGCGTCATCGTCAGCGACCGGCGCGGTACGCTTGGAGAGCAGCTTATCCCCGCGAGGGCTCCGGAAGCGCGTTTGCCGCACCTGAACATGCCGCGCCTGAAGCCGGCCCGCGTCGCGCGCGAGGATGAGCGACCGCCGGCCGTATCCGCGCGCCGCGAGTTGCTCTGCGCGAACGGTCTCGGTGGGTTCAGCATGGACGGGCGCGAATATGTCATCACTACCACCCGCGAGCAGGTCACGCCCGCGCCGTGGGTCAACGTGCTTGCAAACGCGCATTTCGGCAGTGTCGTTTCCGAAAGCGGCATGGCCTACACCTGGAGCGAGAATGCGCACGAGTTTCGCCTGACGCCGTGGAACAACGATCCGGTCAGCGATGCGAGCGGCGAAGCCTTCTACCTGCGAGATGAGGAGAGCGGACGTTTCTGGTCCCCGTCACCGCTTCCTTGCAGGGGTGCAACGCCCTACGTCACCCGGCACGGGTTCGGCTACTCCGTCTTTGAGCACACTGAGCAGGGCATACGCTCTGAACTGACTGTTTTCGTGGCGCTCGATTCGGCAGTCAAGTTTTCGGTGTTGAAGATCAGCAACCTGTCCGGCCGTGCGCGCCGATTGTCGGTGACGGGCTACGTGGAATGGGTGCTCGGCGACCTGCGGCCGAAGTCGGCGATGCACGTGATTACCGAGGTCAACCCCGACAGCGGCGCCTTTTGCGCGCGCAATGCCTACAACACGGAGTTCGCCGACCGGATTGCGTTTTTTGACGTTGACGACGCGACGCGCACCTACACTGGTGATCGCGCGGAATTCATCGGCCGCAATGGCACACTGGCAAAGCCCGCCGCCATGTCACGCGCCCACCTGTCCAACATTTCCGGCGCGGCGCTGGATCCCTGTGCCGCCATCCAGGTGAGCTTCGAACTGAACGACGGGGAAGTGCGCGAGGTCAATTTCCGTCTTGGCGTTGCCGGAAGGCGGGGCGCGGACGACGCCGACAAGCTGGTGCGGCGCTTTCGCGGAGCGGTAGCAGCGCGTAACGCGCTCGAAGCGGTGCGAGAGTACTGGGAGCGCACCCTGGGCGCCGTTCAGGTGGAGACGCCCGACGCCGCCCTCAACCTGCTTGCCAATGGGTGGCTGGTGTACCAGACCCTGACCTGCCGCCTGTGGGGGCGCAGCGGCTACTACCAATCGGGAGGCGCATTCGGCTTTCGCGATCAGCTGCAGGACGTGATGGCCCTGGTCCACGCCGAGCCGGTGCTGGTGCGCGAGCATCTTTTGCGCTGCGCGGCGCGGCAGTTCCTGGAGGGCGACGTACAACACTGGTGGCATCCGACTTCCGGGCGCGGGGTGCGGACTCATTGTTCGGATGATTTCCTTTGGCTGCCGCTGGCAGCCTGTCGTTACGTTACAACTACCGGCGACGCAGGAGTGCTGGACGAATCGGTTCCTTTCCTCGAAGCCCGTGCACTCGGCCCCGAGGAGGATTCGTACTACGACCTTCCGAACCGCGCAGCGGAGTCTGCACCGCTCTACGAGCATTGTGTGCGCGCGATCCGCAGGGGACTTCGCTTTGGCGCGCACGGATTGCCCCTGATCGGGTCCGGCGACTGGAACGACGGCATGAATGCGGTCGGCGAACAGGGCAGGGGCGAGAGCGTATGGCTGGGATTCTTTCTCTACCACGTGCTGATGCAATTTTCCGGCCTCGCAAGCGCGCGCAACGACTCCACCTTCGCAGCGCTATGCGATTCCGAGGCCTTGAAGCTGCGCAAGAACATCGAACTCAGCGGATGGGACGGCGAATGGTATCTGCGCGCCTTCTTCGACGACGGCACGCCGCTCGGATCGGCAAGCAATACCGAATGCCAGATCGACGCGATACCGCAGAGCTGGGCGGTGTTGTCCGGCGGCGGGGACCCTGCCCGGGCGCGCAAGGCGCTGGCGGCGGTCGACCAGCGCCTCGTCCGCCGCGAAGACGCGCTGATCCAGGTGTTGGACCCGCCCTTCGACAAGTCGGCGGTGAATCCCGGCTATATCAAGGGGTATGTTCCGGGCGTGCGCGAAAACGGCGGACAGTACACCCATGCAGCGATCTGGACCGTGATGGCTTTTGCTGCACAGGGTGACTCAAAGCGGGCCTGGGAACTGTTCGGCCTGATCAATCCTCTAAATCATACCAACTCGGCTGCGGCGGTTGCGATCTACAAAGTGGAGCCTTACGTCGTTGCGGCCGACGTGTACGCGGTGGCCCCGCACACCGGGCACGGCGGCTGGACCTGGTACACCGGGTCGGCCGGCTGGATGTACCGGCTGGTCCTGGAGTCGTTGCTGGGCCTGACGTTGGAAAGCGACCAACTACGCATTTCTCCCTGCCTTCCCTCCGAGTGGGAGGGGTTCAAGTTGCACTATCGCTATCGCAGGACGATGTATCACATCACCGTCTCGCAGTCGCTGCCGGAAAACGGCGAGCCCGCTCTGGTACTGGACGGCGTCGTCCAGGTGGGGGTGGCCCTGGGGCTGATTGACGATCTCAAGGAACATACGGTTGAAGTCAGGGTGAGTCGCGTCCAGGCACCAGCCACAGTCATTCGACTCCCAGGAACTGATCTGTCAGATTGACACCAGGGTCCACTTCAGGGTGGCCGGTCCTTCCGACTCGATATGCTATTTTCCGCAGGCCTCGGAAATCCGTGGGCAGACGAACGTGCGGTAAGCTCTTACAGGAGATTCGATTGAAAAGATTTGAAGGCAGGACCGTGATCGTGACTGGTGGTGGTGGTGGCATTGGCGGTGCGACCTGCCAGCGTTTTGCCCAGGAGGGCGCTCGCGTCGCGGTATTCGACCTCAACGAGGAAGCCGCCGGCAAGGTGGCGGCCGGGATCCGCGCCGAAGGCGGCAATGCGACCGCCTTCAAGTGCGACATTACCGACCGCGGCAGCGTGGATGCCGCGGTAGCAGCGACGATTTCCGGGCTTGGACCGATCGACGCGCTGGTCAACAACGCTGGCTGGGACGTGTTCAAGCCCTTTGCCAAGACCGAGCCCGCGCAGTGGGACAAATTGATCGCCGTCAACCTGATCGGCGCGTTGCACATGCATCACGCGGTGTTGCCAGGCATGGTCGTGCGCAAGCAGGGGCGCATCGTCAACATCGCCTCCGACGCGGCGCGGGTCGGATCCTCGGGCGAGGCGGTCTACGCCGCCTGCAAGGGCGGCATCGTTGCATTCTCCAAGACGATCGCACGCGAGCATGCGCGCCATGGGATCACGGTCAACGTGGTCTGCCCCGGCCCAACGGATACGGCATTGTTCGATGGCTACAAGCTGGGTGCGGGCAATCCGGAGAAGCTGGTGGAGGCTTTCACTCGTGCGATTCCGCTCGGGCGCATCGGCCAGCCCGCCGACCTGCCGGGTGCGATCGCGTTCTTCGCCAGCGACGACGCGGCCTATGTGACCGGCCAGGTGCTCAGCGTGTCTGGCGGGCTGACCATGGGGGGCTGACCGCAGGGGAGGTCGACCGCGCCGGATACGAGCGCGCAATCGTGCTCCCAGGCGCCAAGCGGCGAGCTCAGCGCCGGTAGTCGTCGCCCCCGCCTCCGACTACGCGTAGCAGCGCGTTCCATTCGTACAGCCCGTAGTCGGGTTTCGCCCGCTCGGCCTTCATCCAGGTGGCCACGCCATTGACGACGTCCTGCTCGATCATCACCGGCGGCTCGCCCAGCGTGCGCGAGATCAATTCCAGTTCACAGGCGCGCTCGAGCATGTAGAGCCTTTGCAGGGCACCGGGGATGGTCGGCGCGTGTGTCAGCAGGCCATGATTCAGCAGCACCACGCAGGAGCCTTTGCGGCAGCTTGCGCCGAGCGCGTCGCATTCCTGCTGCGAGGCCGGCATGCCGTAGTCGTGGTAGGCGACCTCGTCGAGGACGTTGAGCGCGTCCTGGCTGATCGGGCGCAGGCCGTTGCGGATCATCGAGACACCGGCACCGGCGCGGGTATGCGTGTGCATCACGCAGTTGGCATCCGGTCGTGCCTTGTATACGCCGCTGTGGATCGTGAACCCGGCGGCGTTGAAGCGCCCTTGCCGGCCGACGACATTTCCCGCGAGGTCCATCTTGATCAGGCTGGAGGCCGTGATCTCGTGGAACATCTCTTCATAGTGATTGATGAGGAACGTGTCCGGCTCGCCAGGCACACGTGCCGACATGTGCGTGTTGATCACGTCAGTCCAGCCGAAATAGTCAACAATGCGATAGAGGGCGGCGAGGTCGCAGCGGGCCTGCCATTCGGCCGGGCTGAAATCGGCGGGTTCGTTTTGTTTTGTCAGGCTCATGCTCTCTCCTTCATTGCGTAGTGTATCGGTATCGATACATTAACTGCCATGAAACTTACTCCAGTGCTTGAAATCATGAATAAAATGTTTTGAATTATGCCGACTACGCGGCTGCCGGATATTGCCCCGAAACCCGGGCGCGCAGCCGCAGCAGCCCGAGCAGGCTCTCGGTATACGGCGCCGCGATGCCCGCCTGCTTCGCCACATCCAGCGTCCCGGTCAGCAGGCCGTCGATCTCCAGCGACTTGCCCGCCTCCATGTCCTGCAGCATTGAGGTCTTGAACGGACCGAGCACACGCGCCATGTCGATGCGCGCCTCCGGGTCGATGTCGGCATCCACGCCGACCGCGCGGCCGATGGCCAGCACCTCCCGCATCACGGCGACCATGTAGCCCTTGACCAATGGGTCCTTGATCATCCGGTCGGCGGTCGACAGGGTCAGCGCCGAGACGGGATTGAAACTCACGTTGCCCAGCAGCTTCACCCAGAAGTCTTTCTCGATGAAACCGCTGGTGATGCACTCAAAACTGGCGCTGGAGAACGCCTCGGCGATGCGCTCGGTGCGCGCCGTGTTCTTCCCGCCCGGCTCGCCGACGATCAGCTTCTGGCCCATGTTGTGGCTGACGAGGCCCGGCTCGGGCATCGATGCGGCGCAGTGGATCACGCATCCCACCAGCCGGTCGGTCGGCATCGCCTTTGCGAGCGTTCCGCCCGGGTCGAGGCTGTCCAGCCGCAGCTTGCCTTTGCCATAGGCGAGGCGGTCGAAGAACCACCAGGGCACGCCGTTCATCGCGGTGACGACGGTACTCTGCGGGCCGAGCAGTGGGGCGATGGTCTGCGCGACTTCGGGCAGGCTCTGGCCCTTGACGGTGACGATCACATAATCTTGCACGCCCAACTTGGCCGGGTCGCTGTCGGCCGTTGGATGGGTGGTGAGGATTTCACCGGTTGCGCTGGTGCGGATGCGCAGGCCATGTTTGCGGATTGCCGCGAGGTTTGCGCCGCGCGCGACCAGCGAGACCTCGTGTCCGGCACGCTCCAGCCAGCCGGCCATGACGCCGCCGACGGCGCCTGCGCCAAAGATGCAGATTTTCATTTCGATAAAAGGGGGCGGTGGGGGATGCGGTATTCTACGGCGTCAGGAACCGGCGCCGTGGTGCGACCAATAGTGCACACGCGCACACACGCCATCCAGGAGGCCCAGCATGTTCGCATTCATGAAGAAGATGACCCAGTTGCTCCCCGCAGACAAAACGATACCCGGCCGCAAGGAAAGAATGCGGGTGCCCGAGAAGCATTTCGTCAACGGCCATGCGATTTCCCCGCCGTTTCCGGAAGGGCTGGAAACGGTGCAGGTCGGCATGGGCTGTTTCTGGGGTGCAGAGCGCATCTTCTGGCAGACGCCGGGGGTCTGGAGCACGGCGGTCGGTTATTCAGGTGGCACAACGCCGAACCCGACCTACGAGGAAGTCTGCAGCGGCTTCACCAACCACACCGAGGCCGTGCTGGTGGTGTTCGACCCGAAGGTCATTTCCGTTGAGGCCCTGTTCAAGGTGTTCTGGGAGAGCCACGACCCGACGCAGGGCATGCGCCAGGGAAACGACCGTGGTTCGCAGTACCGCTCGGCGATCTACACTTATGCCGATGCGCAGCTGGCCGCCGCGATGGCCACGCGCGATGCGTTCCAGCAGGCACTGGAGGGCAAGAACTACGGAAAGATCACGACAGAGATCAGGCCAGCGGGAGAGTTTTTCTACGCCGAGGACTACCACCAGCAGTACCTGGGAAAGAATCCGAACGGCTATTGCGGCCTCGGTGGCACCGGCGTGTCCTGCCCGATCGGAATAGGTGCGGGCGGGGTGCTTGCAAAGGCGTGACCAGCCTGCGCATCGACAAGTGGCTGTGGGCCGCGCGGTTCTACAAGACCCGCAGCCTCGCCAAGGCTGCGGTTGAGGCGGGGAAGGTTCGCGTCAATGGTGAACGCGTAAAGGCCTCGAAAGAACTGCGCGTCGGCGATCTGGTCGAAGTCGTGTCGGGCGAAAGCACCTGGCAGCTGGGGGTCGAGGCGCTCTCGGACCAGCGTGGCCCCGCGCCCGCGGCACGCAAGCTCTACGCGGAAAATGAGGCAAGCCGGCTCTCGCGTGCTGCGCAGGCCGAAATGCGGCGCCTCGCCGTGGAGCCGGCGCGCGGCCTGCACGGTCGCCCGACAAAGCACGACCGGCGCGCGCTCGACAAGCTGCGCGCGGGCCCGGTCGACGACTGATCGCCGACTGAAAAAACCTTACCGTTCAGGGGCATGCGCTGATACAATGCGCGCCCCGTTTGCAGCAAATTCCATCGTCAGGATTCCAGCCCCATGCAGCGCGCCTTGCGTAACATCGCCATCATCGCCCACGTCGACCACGGCAAGACCACGCTGGTCGACAAGCTCCTGCAGCAGGCCGGGACGTTCCAGGCGCACGAGCGGATCACCGAGCGCGTGATGGATTCGAACGACATCGAGCGCGAGCGCGGCATCACGATCCTGGCCAAGAACACGGCGGTGGACTACGAGGGCGTGCACATCAACATCGTCGACACCCCGGGCCACGCCGACTTCGGCGGCGAGGTGGAACGCACCCTGTCGATGGTCGATGGCGTGCTGCTGCTGGTCGATGCGGTCGAAGGTCCCATGCCGCAGACCCGGTTCGTGACGCGCAAGGCGCTGGCGCTGGGCCTCAAGCCCATCGTGGTCATCAACAAGGTGGACCGCGACGGCGCGCGTGCGCAGTGGGTGGTCAACCAGACCTTCGAACTGTTCGATCGTCTCGGCGCAGACGACTCGCAGCTTGACTTCCCGGTGGTCTACGCCTCGGCGCTGCAGGGCTGGGCGAGCCTCGATCCCTCGGCTGCAGTTAATGGTGGCGTGCGTGGCACCGACATGCGGCCGCTGTTCGATACCGTGCTGAAAAGCGTGCCGGTGCCCGTGGGCGATCCTGCGGCGCCATTGCAGATGGCCGTTGCGGCGCTGGATTATTCCACCTACGTGGGCCGTCTCGTGATCGGGCGGCTGCGCCGCGGCGTGATCCGCCCGGGCATGGACGTGGCAGTCATGGAGCCAAACGGTAATATGGCTACGTCAAGGATCACCGGCGTTTACGGCTTCCAGGGTCTCAACCGCGTGCCGATGGAAGAGGCTCACGCGGGAGAGATCGTGCAGGTCACCGGTATCGACGAGGTCTCGATCGGTGCCACGCTCGCCGACAAGGAACAGCCCGAGGCCTTGCCGGTGCACAAGATCGACGAGCCCACCCTGAACATGAACTTCCAGGTGAACACCTCGCCGCTGGTCGGGCGCGAGGGCAAGTTCGTCACCAGCCGCCAGTTGCGCGAGCGGCTCTACAAGGAACTGCTGACCAACGTCGCGCTGCGCGTCGAGGACACCGGCGAGACCGATGTGTTCCGCGTCTCCGGTCGCGGCGAGCTGCACCTGACTATCCTCATTGAAAACATGCGCCGTGAGGGGTTCGAGCTTGCCGTGTCGCGCCCACAGGTGATCCTGAAGCAGATCGATGGCGTGACCTGCGAGCCGTACGAGATGCTGACGGTCGACGTGGAAGAGGCGAACCAGGGTCCGGTGATCGCGGCGCTGAACGGCCGCAGGGGCGAGATGCTGGATATGTCGCAGGACGACCGCGGCCGCGTGCGCCTGGATTACCGGATTCCGGCGCGCGGGCTGATCGGCTTCCAGACCGAGTTCATGACCATGACGCGCGGGACCGGCGTGCTGTCGCACGTGTTCGACGAATACGCCCCGATGAAGGGCGAAAGCTCGGACCGGCGCGCGGGCGCGCTGATTTCCGGCGACGACGGCAACGCGGTCGCCTACGCGCTGTGGAAGCTGCAGGAACGCGGACGGATGTTCGTCAGCCCCGGCGACCCGGTCTACGAGGGCATGGTCATGGGCATCCACACCCGCGACAACGATCTCGTGATCAACCCGGTGAAGGAAAAGCACCTGACCAACGTGCGTTCCTCGGGCAAGGACGATGCGATCCTGCTGACCCCCCCGATCCGGCTGACGCTGGAATCGGCGGTCGAATTTATTGCGGATGACGAACTCGTCGAAGTCACGCCGAAGTCGATTCGCATCAGGAAACGCTGGCTGCAGGAACACGAGCGGCGCAAGCAGTCGCGCACCGGCGTCGCCGCAGCCTGATCCCGTCTGCGGGATGACGGGCGCAATTGCGCGCGCCTGGTCACAGGCGTAATCTTCTCGGCGGGGGCAAGCAGGACCCCCGGGAAGCCTTCCTCCCTCCAAGACGGTACCCCGTCCAGATCCTGTCATTCTTCAAGGGGATGACGATGGCGACCGGATCTGCGGGAAAATTCGTAACGTTCGATAAGCAAAGTGTGGGT
>JBBQVP010000003.1:0-64230 GCA_038211455.1 Burkholderiales bacterium | reverse complement strand
CAACGCCCCGCCCAGGTTTGAGAGTGCCGCTGCGTTGTCCGGATCAAGCGCCAGCGCCTTCTGCAGGGCACTTACTGCCTCGTCATGTCGTTTCATCTCGACCAGTACGCCACCTCGGTCCGATTGCAAAACCGATACCTCCGGATTGAGACTCAGCGCGCGGTCGAAACCTGCCAGGGCTTCCTCCAACCGACCAAGTGCGATCAGGGCCCGCCCGCGACGCAGTGCCGCCTCGATCAACCCCGGATTGAGGACGAGAGCCCGGTCGTAATTCTCCAGAGCCGGCGCGTAACGCTGCAGGGCAAGCAGAGCGTTACCGCGATTGACCATTGCGTCCGGATTGTCCGGATGGATTGCAAGCGCCCTGTCAAAGCTTTCTAACGCCTCTCCCGGGCGATCGAGGGCCAGCAGCACAACTCCCATATTGGAGTACGCTGCACCCTGGCCTGGGGAAAGTGAAAGCGACTTCCGGATCAGTTCCAGCGCAGGCCCGTTCTGCCCCGCCTGGTGCAGCAGGACGCCGCGAAAATGCAGGCCGTCGATATGCCCCGGTTCGTGTTCCAGCAGCGCACGGTAGGCAGCATCGGCTTCCGCGAGCCGCCCCTGCATATGATTCTCGAACGCAGCCTGGAACCCGGTCGTGGATCCGCCACCCGGCCGGGCGGGCGCGTTTGGGTCCGAGGGTTCGTTGCCGCTCATCGAAGCAATCCACGCTTAACCCACGCCGCCCACAGGGGTCCGGCATCAGCCATCCATCTGCGCCCCGGTAGCGTTTTCACTCTCTCCACTTCTCCCGGTAGACCTGCAGGGCGCTGCGCCACGCGGGAGTGCCGAACCGCGCCTTGCTCGCGTGCGTCACGGCAATCGGCCAGGTCCCCAGGCGCAGGCCCGCGCGTTCCGCACTCCGGCAGAAGTCCATGTCGTAAAAATGAAAGTCGAACCGTTCGTCAAACTTCACCCCGCTGTCGAGCAGCGAACCACAGCGCGCAGCGAGAAAAAGCCCATCGAGAAGTACGCACCCTCGGCCCGCGGCGCCGTAACGGTTCAGTCCCGCACCCGGCGCGGCGCCATGTGCGACGACACCGCTCAGGTTGGAACGTGCGTCGATCACAAACGGGGGGCCGGAAATATAGCTCCAGCTTGGCTGCCGTTCGACCCGGCGAGTATTTCCCGCGACACCAACCACGTCGAAATCGTGCAACGCCCGTTCCAGCCGGTCACATATGAAGCAATCATCCAGCCACACGTCATCGTGCACAAACAGCAGGATCTTCTTCCTGTTCGCTTCGCAGATCTGGCGGTTGTATATCCTTGAAAGTCCTGCGCTGTTTTCCGGCTCGATGCAAACTTCGATCCGTTCGTCTACCGACAGGCGGCCGATCGAACGACCAAGAAGCGTGCTTTCCGAAAATGCGCCGGACCGCTCGCGACTCGCCGAAACAATCAGCAGGGTCGGAACGCTCGCGTGCTTCAGGAGTGGCACCTTTAGTCCCCCCATTTCTCAAGGTACTTCTGAAGCGCGGCATGCCGCGCAGGTGAGTCCCCATCGCCGACGCCCGCATGGGTGACGCTGACCGGCCATGTGCCGACCTTCAACTTCTTCGCCTCGACCGTCCGACATAAATCCAGGTCGTAGTGATGGAACAGGAACCTCTCGTCGAACCTTACGTCGTGCTCAAGGAGCGTGCGGCAGCGCGCGGCCAGAAACGCGCCCTCCAGAAGCGCGCACTTCCGGGCGAGCGGACCGTAATACGTAAGCGCGCCGCCGGGTTCCGCCCCCCGACCCACGCAGCCGCTCATGCTGCCCGGGTCCTCCACCATGCGCGCATCCCAGCGCGCCTGTCTGCGCCCACGCACAGTACAGCCGGCGACTCCGACCAAATCAAACACGTCCAGCGCCTCCTCCAGCCTTTCGCAGATAAAGAAATCATCCAGCCACACGTCGTCCCGGACGAACAGGAGCAGCTTGTCGCGGTTCTCGTCCCGAATCTGTCTGTTGTAAACCGCAGCCAACCCCGCTCCGCTGTTGAAGACAGGGCGCATTTCCAGACGATCGTCGAAGCAGAGGCGGCGAAGCGACCTGCCCAGCGGCGTTTTTTCTACGAACACCGCCGGTGAAACCGGCGTGGCAGAGACAATCAGCAGTGTCGGACGATACATGTGCATCTGAGGTTGCGTGCGGCAGCGGCGCCAATACAAGAGCCATGGATGCCGAGTCTGGCGAATTCGAAAGGTAACATCGCGGCATCGCCCGGCGAAGGAATTTTCCCACACGGCGGGCTGCACGGCACCCTGCCGACAGAACGAACTCAGCATATGGCTGCGCCGGGGAATACGCGTGGAAAGCTTCTCCCACGGTCACGTTACTGGCCTGGTGACAAGCGACGTGCCAAGCGTGCTGTCATTCTCGATTCCGTTTGCAAAGGGATGGTCGGTGACTATCGACTCGGTTGAACAGCCGGTATTCAGGGCAAACCTAGAGATGCCTGCGACTGGCATATCTAGCTGGGCGCATCGCATCGAGTTGCGCTACGCTCTCCCTGGCTTCAGGCCTGGCCTGCCGGCAGGGCTCCTCGGCCTTTTAGGCCTCGCAGCGCTTGGCGCATTCGCGCGCCGGTTCCCGCCGGGTCTATCCGCGAGTGAGTCTGCCTGAATCCCGAGGTAACCATCCCTGTCTTCAACAAGGAAGACAGTCGCGACCTGCGCTGCGCAGCCCTCGCGCGAATCCGCCTGCGAAGACACGCTCTACGATATAGGTGCCGTCCGCGACCGCTTGGTTTGTCGACACCAGCCGCCGTGTGTCCCCTGTCCGTGACTTGCTTGACCGCTTCTATCTTGAATTCGTCCGGGTAACGCTTGCCGTTCGTGACACCTCCCTGGTAGCCCCAGGTTGAAGGCTCCTAGGTATCTACGAAACATGGGGCGTTTCACGATTTCCAGGCGCCTGCAGCAGAATCGAAAGATGGCACAATGCGTTGCAAGATCGCGCTGCAATCGCAAGCTTAGAGGTCAGCCGCTTTTGAGGTAAGGAATCTACTCGAGACTGGATAATCGTGGAAAAAGCAGCACATATTCGCCAACAAATCGCCTCCCTCGTGGATGAATACGCGGCGCTTGCCTTTGCGCCAAAGCCCTTCATCCCCGGCGCCACGGTCGTTCCTCCGGCTGGCAAAGTCATTGGCGCCCCGGAGCTCAAGAACATGGTTGAAGCCTCCTTGGACGGTTGGCTGACGACCGGCCGCTTCAACGATGCGTTTGAACAGCGGCTGGCCGGGTACCTTGGGGTGAAGTACCTCATGAGCGTCAACTCCGGTTCTTCCGCCAATTTGATCGCGTTCTCCGCGCTCACCAGTCCGAGCCTGGGCGAGCGCGCCATCAAGCCCGGCGACGAGGTCATCGGCGTTGCCGCAGGTTTCCCGACGACGGTGAACCCGATCGTACAGTTCGGTGCGGTGCCGGTGTTCGTCGATGTCCATATTCCAACCTACAACATCGACGTCTCCCAGCTGGAAGCCGCTGTTGGCCCCAGGACCAAGGCCATCATGCTGGCCCACACACTCGGCAATCCCTATAACCTCGCCGAAGTGACCCGAATTGCGAGGAAGCACGATCTTTGGCTCATCGAAGACAGTTGCGACGCACTGGGCGCAACCTACGATGGCAAGCTCGTCGGCACCTTCGGGGACATCGGCACCCTGAGCTTCTATCCCGCCCACCACATCACAATGGGTGAAGGCGGCGCGGTCTTCACAAACAACGACGAGCTCAGGCGGATCGCCGAGTCCTTCCGCGACTGGGGGCGCGACTGCTACTGCCCGACCGGCAAGGAGAACACCTGCGGGAAGCGCTTTTGCTGGAAGCTCGGCGACCTGCCGCAGGGTTACGACCACAAATATACCTATAGCCACCTGGGCTACAATCTCAAGATAACAGACATGCAGGCGGCCTGCGCCCTCGCCCAGATGGATAGACTCGAGGGCTTCATCCAGGCACGCAAGAACAACTTCACGCGGCTCAAGGAACGCCTCGGGTCGTGCGAGGAATTCCTGGTGCTGCCGGAAGCCACGCCTAATTCCGATCCCTCCTGGTTCGGCTTTCCGATCACCTTGCGGGAAAACGCGCCGGTGAACCGCGTCGACCTGCTGAACTACCTCGACCAGAGCAAGATCGGCACCCGCCTGCTCTTTGCGGGTAATCTTGTTCGGCAACCCTCCATGATCGGGCGGAACTTCCGGGTCAGCGGAACCCAGAAAAACACCGACATCGTCATGAACAACACGTTCTGGATCGGCGTCTATCCCGGCCTGAGCGAATCGATGCTCGACTTTTCTGCCGAGAAGATCGGGGCTTTCCTCGGGGTCAACTTCTGATCTCGGTCCGGCGCGGATGAGCTTCTGGGGGGCCAGACTGGCATGAATCGCAGCGTTTCTCAGGCCGATCTAGAGCACGTCACGCGCCTGATCGCGCCTTGCATGTCCATGTGGCACGGCGCGCGCATCCTGGTGACAGGCGCCTCGGGCTTCATCGGAAGCTGGCTCGTCGAATCGTTCCATCATGTCAACGCAGCCCTCGGCTTGGACGCACACATGGTCGGTGTCGGTGCGCCTACGGATGATTTCGCGGCACGCTGCCCGCAACTGCTTGGCCTCGATGACGTTACGATGATTCGCGCCGACGTACGTCGACTTGGAGCGGAGCTCCGCGCGCAATTGCCCGAATGGGGAAATCGGATCGATGCTGTGATCCACGCCGCGATCCATGTCGACAGCCTGACTTACGATCGACAGCCGCTGCCCACGCTCGAGACCGCAATCATGGGAACCCATGCGGCGCTCGAACTGGCCCGGACCACCAACGTTCGGCGGTTTCTGTTCGTGAGTTCCGGCGCGGTCTATGGCGCACAACCGCAGACGTCGGCGCTTCTGGATGAGGATCACGCCGCCAATTTCGACTGCGCCAACTATCAGTCGGCCTACGCAGAAGGAAAGCGGGCCGGTGAAACGTTTTGTGCCGGTTATCTCCGGCAGCATGGGTTGCCGGTGAGCATTGCACGGCCGTTCGCGTTTGTCGGTCCGCACATGCCGCTCGATCGGCAATTTGCGATCGGCAACTTCGTACGCGACGCGCTCCGCGGCAGTCCGATCGTGATTCAAAGCGATGGCGCCCCCCTGCGCTCGTACCTCTATGCAGCGGATCTGGCGGTCTGGCTGTGGACGATCCTTGCCCGGGGGACCCCGGGACGGCCGTACAACGTCGGCGCGGAAGACGCGGTATCGCTGCGCGAGGTGGCGAACCTGGTCTCGCGGGTCGCTTCCTCCGACATCGCCGTCGAAATCCGCGGCGCACCCGGGGCTGGTCCGCCGCCACGCTATATCCCGTCGACCGCAAGGGCCCGGGAGGAGCTGGGTCTGAGGCAAACCGTAGCTTTGGACGAGGCAATAAGACGAACCCTCGCGTGGAACGGAATGTCGTGGTGAGGACCGC
Organism: Burkholderiales bacterium; assembly: GCA_038211455.1. Lineage (GTDB taxonomy): Bacteria > Pseudomonadota > Gammaproteobacteria > Burkholderiales > SG8-39 > SZAS-79. The sequence continues at coordinate 58,746 of JBBQVP010000003.1, read as the reverse complement.
GCGCAATCCGGTCGTTGAGGAAGATATGCGCAATCTATTCCTGCACGCACTGCCATGGGAGCGTCTGAGCGGCAAGTCGGTGGTGATCACCGGCGCGACAGGGCTCATAGCCTCCTACCTGGTGGAGGCGCTGTTGTATCGCAACGAAGTGGCTGCCGGGTCCGCGTGCAGCGTCGTCGCCTTGGTGCGCGACAGGGAGAGCGCGAAGCGTCGCTTCGCACACCACGGGTCGAGGCCCGATCTCCAGTTTCTTGTTCAGGACGTGGCTGAACCCGTGCCTGCCGACCTGCGGACTGACTTCATCATTCACGCGGCTGGCAATGCCACTCCGCGCTTCTTCGGCGCCGAGCCTGTGGGCACCTACCGGGCCGCGGTGCTCGGAACGCACCAACTCCTGGAGCACGCCCACCGCGTCGGCTGCGAGGCTTTCTTGCTGCTCAGCAGCGGCGCCGTTCACGGCGTGGTGGCCGGCGAGGATACGGTCATCAGCGAAGCCGTCATGGGCAGCGTCGACCCCCTGGATCCGTATGCCTGCTATGCCGAATCCAAGCGCATGGCAGAGACGATGTGCGCGAGCTGGACGCGCCAGTTCGGGTTGCATACGCGTATCGCCCGGTTGGGCCACACGTATGGGCCCGGCCTGCGCAGAGATGACGACCGGGCCTTCGCGCAATTCGTTTACTCGATCGTCGATCGTCGCGATATCGTGCTGCATAGCGACGGCGCTGCAGTGCGCCCCTATTGCTACCTGTCGGATGCGGCCGATGCCTTGTTTCGCATCCTGCTGACCGGAGGGGACGGCGAGGCCTACCTGGTGGCCCATGGCGCAGCATCCTGCTCTGTCCGCGAACTTGCCACCCTCTTGGTCGGCCTGTTCCCGGAGCGCGGAGTAAGATTCAAGCTCGAAGGGTCGGGACGTGCAGGCTCGATTGTGAATCAGGATCCGATCCGCGGGCTGGATACTTCCAAGCTGTTTTCCCTTGGCTGGTCCCCGGTTGTGGGTATCGCAGAGGGATTTCGGCGCACTCTGAGTAGCTTGCTATGAACGAACGCATTCGACTGCGAGAAGCGCTCCGAAAAGGAGAGATCGACAAACATGCGTACTCGCGCGAAATGTCCGTGCAGCATGAGGCGCTTTCGGCGTATGTCGACCTCCTTTCCGGGTCCGACATCGAAAGGATCGAGTTGACGCCGGACGGCGTCTGGATGCACAGCCGCCTTGCGCCTGTCGCGATTGCCTGCGACCCGGCGGATCGCGGCACGCCCGCGATGGTTTCGCTGAACTTCGGCCACTACGAGCGCGCCGAATTCGACATGTGGAGGCGCCTCGTTCCGCGCGGCGCCTCGGTGGCGGACATCGGCGCCAACATCGGGTGGTATTGCGCGCATATGGCCGCGGTCGACCCCGAGGCGCGCATCGTCGCTTTCGAGCCTGTGCCGAGCTCCTATAACTGGCTTTGCAAGACCATCGCGCGCAATGACCTGAAAAATGTCGTCACGGAGCAGTTGGCGGTCTCCGACCGGCCCGGAGTAATGGATATACACGTCGACCCAAGCATCGCAGGGGCGGCGTCCGCGCATCCCACCGTCTACATCGAAAAATCATCGCCCGTGAAGGTCGAGACGATCACGCTGGACGAATACGCGGCACGCCACAGGCTGAAGTTCGACGCGATCAAGCTGGACGTCGAGGGCGGTGAACTCGCCGTGCTGCAGGGCGCGAGGCAAGTGCTTTTGGAGCAGCGCCCGATGCTCTTCACCGAGATGCTCCGACGTCATGCGCATGCGTTCGGCTACCATCCGAACGAGATCATCGCGCTGATGAACACGCTGCACTACAGGTGCTTCCGTATTGCCGGTGATCGGCTGGCGTCTTTCGAGAAGATGGACGAAGACACCGTGGAGACAAACTTCTTCTTTCTGCATCGTGAGGCCCACGCCCCGGTCATTGAAGCGTTCGAGGGCTGAACCGCGTTACGGGATTCGCCGATGACCGGTGTCTGCTGGACCCGCGCTTTTGAACGAAAAATTCTTGTGGCCGAGAAAGCTGACGATGACCTGCACGGCCATCAATAGCGCGCCCGCAATGTATGGGGCGTAACGTGGACGGCCCGAAAGATAGCCCACGACAAATACCGTCGGCGGCAACAAGGCGAGCCCCAGCAGGATGCCGCCACTGTAGACCATCAGGCAGCGCAGCCACTCTTTCAGGTAATTCCCCTTGGTCTTGAACACAAACCACTTGTACCCCAGAAACGATACCGTGATGCTTATCAGACTGGACAACAGGCTCGCGGCCAAGTAGCTGGCCGGTATGTAGCGATCCAGCAGCCAGGTAAAGAGCGCGAACGTGCTGTAGCCGAACGCCGTGTTCCAGAGGCCGACCGCAAGGTAGCGCCCCAGCTGGCCAGACGGGATGTGGCTGCGCAGGGAAGACAGGAACGAACGGGACATCGCCACGTCACCCCATGAAGGCTGCGTAGCCTTTTTGCTCGGGGATCAGGTCGTCCGGACAGTGTTCATGCCACTGCCATTGGTCCGGCAAAGGAGCTTGCGGGTTGTATCGCGAGCGCGGAGCCGGATCGCTGGTCAATCGGCAGCGATAAAGCAGGGCGATGGTGTGGCCGCGATCGCGCCAGCCGGGCTGTATGCCCTCGTGCACCAATATCGGCACTGGATCGAATGTCACGCTGACGCCCAGTTCCTGCCCGGCCACCGCGTGTATGCGATCAGCTGCCGCCTCCTTGTGCCTAATGATCCCGCCGGGCACATGCCATCCGGGCCCAAAAAACCGGTCGCTGCGCCAGGTGAGCAGGGTGCGACTGGCGTTGTCCTGTATCAGCAGGTCGACATTGACGAGCGGCGTGATCCGACTGAGGAACAAAAACACCTCCTCCGGCAACCCGACGCCTGGCGCGTCGATGTACCGCTCGAGTCGGCCGATCAACGCCGTCAAATCGCTGGCTGGATCAGTCAAAGTTGATTCTTTCCTTCTCGATTACCGGCGGCCGGCGGAGCACTTGCGTATGAATGGAGCCGATGTACTCGCCAAGCAGTCCAATGAAAATTAGCTGAACGGCACCGATAAAAAACATCCCAATCACAAGGGGCGCCGTCCCGACCTGAAAGTCCATCCAGAACATAAGTTTGTAGACAAGATAGACAAACGCGATCACGAAGCTCAGCGCCCCGACGCCGAATCCAGCGAAGGTGGCCAGGCGCAGCGGGACCTTGGAGTGGTTCGTGATGCCGAGCATGGCCACGTCCCAGAGGACGTAGAAATTCAACTTCGTGCTTCCGTGCTTTCTCGCCGGCTGGGTAAACGGAATCAAAGCCCGTTCGTATCCGAGGTCACAAAGCAAGCCGCGAAGGTAGGGGTACGGGTCATTGATTTTCCGGATGTCCTCCATGACGCGCCTGTCAAAAAGCCCAAATCCAGTAACGTTCCTAACGAGCTCAATGTCAGATAAGCGGGAGATCGTACTGTAATAGGCCTCGCGCACCAGATGCATCAGCCACGCTTCCTCGCTGTTCGTCTTTTGCGCAAGGACGATCTTGAATCCTTCCTCCCATTTTCGAACGAACTGCGGGATCAGCTCCGGCGGGTCCTGCAGGTCCGAGGACAAGGCCACGACGGCAGCGCCTTTCGCCTGCAGGATGGCGTGATAGCCGGAGCGGATGGGGCCGAAATTGCGATTATTGACTATGATCTTCACCCGCTTGTCTTTGGCGGCGAGACCTTTGAGGATTTCGACGGTCTTGTCCGTCGACGCGTTGTCGATGAAGATCAGCTCGAACTCATAACCCGGCAGGCTCTCCGCGAACGTGCGACAGACCCTCTCGTAGAGTTCGGTCACGTTGCCTGCTTCGTTGAAACAGCCGGAAACTACGCTTAAGAAAGTCATTTCAGATTTAATCCCCGCATCCTAGGCCTAAAATTCCGGCGACTCGGACGGCGCCGGAAATTCCTGGCGTTCCGCCGAACGAAGATTCCAACTCAAGACTGATCCAGTTTGCAGGCGATCGCGAGCACCTGCCATTGCTTGATATCACCCGTCATCTCGTCTGTCGTCTGAAGAGACTGCATACCGATCGCGCGCATGCCACAGCGCTCCAGCAATGCGGTCAAAGATTCGCGCGTGAAAAAATTGATGTGCTCGTGCCAGTGCTTCTTTTTCGTGTGAAGCGTCCTTGAACCCGGGTTGAGCCTGATCAGGTCTTCGTAAGGCAATTCGATATAAAGCACGGTATCGCCTGTCATTATCGAACGAATCTCCTCCATTATCTTTGCCGGGTCCGGCACGTGCTCGAGCACATGCGCCAACACGATCAAATCGTACTTTGTGCGTTCGATGGTGCTTTTCTCGACCCGAAATGCCCCATCAATTGCCGGGATGTCTGAAATTTCGTAGATATGAAAGAGACTGCTCCGGGACCTGAACGGTGTATTCAGGCCCGTGTCACCTCCCCAGTCGAGAATAGCCAACGGCGTAGTGACGTGTTCGGAAAGGAACTTTTCGACTTGCGGGATATGTGTCGCACCCCCAAGGATAATTTCGTTGCGCTCCGCGTATCCAGGCTCGAAATATTCTCTCATCGCGGTGTATTGCGCGCCTCTGTAGCCGGTATAGAGCGACGCCATTTCCGCGTCGCTGAACCTGATGTCGAGAAAAAGCGCGCCGCAACTGGCGCATTGCACCGAATTGCACAGGGGGTATGCCATTCCAGGCTTCAGGTCGCGCAACCCCCAGTCTTCAGTGATCTCGACCGGCTCCCAACCGAACGTCCTCTTTGCAATAAAGGGCATCAGTACCGCCGGTGAGGTCTTCAAGTCGTCGCTGCGGCAGCAGATGCAGCGCGATGCGATTCTCTCGGCGCATTGCCCCGAAGTCTGCGAATTACCAGACACTGCGCCCTCCATCGACGATCAGGTTGGCCCCGTTGAGATAGCTCGAAGCATCGGAGCACAGAAACGCGATCGCGCCACGATACTCGTCAGGCTTTGCCATCCGGCCAACCGGAATCAGCTTGGCGAGGTTGCTCACGAAGAGATCGTCCTGGCCGGCAGACACGCCGCCGGGCGACAGGGCATTGCAGCGAATTCCCCGGTCACACCAGTAAGTTGCCAGGTATTTCGTAAGACCGATGATCCCGTGCTTGACCACCGAATACGTAACCGGTTTGACGGGCTGCAAATGCTCCGGCCGCCCCGCGATCCTGTAGAGCCGCTGATCCGGGGCGATCACGCCCAGGTCCGAGGCGATATTCACGATGACACCCCCGTGCCCGGCATTTGCCATGTGCGCGCCGTAAACCTTGCAGCAGTTGAACGCGCCGCCGAGCCCGACGTCAAGGTCCTTGCGCCACTGATCCGACGGAAAGTTCTCCAGGCGTGAAAAATCCGTATCTGCGTTGTTCTCGACCTTCGGATTGCGCGCGGCGTTATTGATCAGTATATCGATGCGATCGTGCCGTTCGAGAACCTTGGCCTTCGATTTGAGTACCGAATTCAGATCGGTGATGTCCACGTTCAAGATCAGCGCATCAACGCCAAATTCCGCCTTCAGGCGCTGCGCGCTGGCTTGCAGCGCGCGTTCGTCGATATCAAGGAGGACAGGATGGCCACCGAGATCAGCGATCGCGGCGGCATGCTGATAACCCAGCATGCCGCCCCCACCGGTGATGATAGCCACCTTGCCTTCGAGGCTGAACAGGTCGAGCGTCGTGCTGCGGGTCTTCATTTTCAGACCTCATCCGCGAGCTTGATCTCGACGCTGTTCGCCAAGGAATGCTTTGCGGCGAGCGCCAAGCGCAAGCTCTGCATCCCGGCGTGCAGATCGACGATCGGCGCGGACTTGCCCGCAATGCAATCAAGGAAATGCTGTGTTTGCTGCAAGAACATGTCGTTTCGCTTGAAATCAGGGTAGTCCAGATCTTCCAGCTTTTCACCTTGCTCGCCATAGATCTTCAGGCTGTTCTGCATCAAATCAATTTCGGCGATGCCTGCATCACCGACCACCTTGAAGGTTCTGACTGGCGGCCGCTGTAGAAAATCCTGCTGCAGCGTAATCGGGAACCGGCCATGGGGGCCCTCGTATTGCATCAGGGATGATGCGGTGTCCTCGACGTCGATCTCCAGTTTGCTCAATTTTCCGCCGCGGCACACGATTGATTTTGGCAAGCCGAAAAACCAGTAGATCAGATCCATTTCGTGGATCTGCGAAAGAATCACGCCGCCGCCAAGTGCCTCGCGCGCCGCGTACATCTGCCGGTAGTCTTCGTACTTATGCCAGTTTGGCAAATACTCGCCGATTTCAGCCCGAACGCTCAGGACATTGCCGAAGAACTTGCTATCGATCAGCGACTTTATGCGGATCAAGCCGGGATGAAAGCGGAAGTTGTAGCCTACGTAGCAAACGAGCTTTCCCGCCCGCACGACCGTAAGCAGTTGGTCGAGCCCGGCCATCGAATTGGACGCGGGCTTTTCGACGAAGATGTGCGCCCCGGCCTGCGCGGCCGCCAGCGCGATGGGCGTATGCAGACTGCTTGGGTTGCAGATGAATACCGCGTCCGGCCTGACCGCCAGTGCCTTGTCCAGTTCCGAGTGCACCGTAATCTGATAGTCGGACTCCAGATCGGCTCCCGGATCAATGCTCAAATTGTCGAGCAGCTTTTGACGATTTCGCCGCACCCGGTACGCATGTACTTCCAGCCGATCGCCCAGGAGCGACCGCAGGTTGCGCAAGTGCCGCTGCCCGATGCCGCCTAGTCCACAGAACAGAATACGCACTGGACCTCCATTTGCTTGACCGACGATGCGCGTAAGAACGCCCGAGGCTTATGAGTCACCGCGCAGCCAGCTCCTGGCGAAAGCGTCGGCTTGCTTCAGCCAGTGTAATTCCTCTCCTGGCGTGCCGCGCGCGGCCTGCATGACGAAATCGCCCCGGTAATCAACATTGATCAAGGCATGTCTCAAACCCTGAAAATTGACATTGCCGCTCCCAAGGGGCACGGTGCTGCCGCCAAGTACACGGTCCTTGATGTGAAAGCTGCCAATGCGCTCGCCGTATGCGGCGAATTCCTCGGCCGGCGAATAACCCAGCGCGCCGCTGTTTCCGGAGTCATAGTTCACTTTGACCAGGGGATGCTTGATTTCATCCAGGAGCGCCTTGAAACCGGCGGGGTTCAGGTCGGTTTCAAGATGCAGTTCTACCCCCCATTCGCCGGCTTGGGCCAGGACCCGGTTGAGAACGTACAAGACATCCCCGGTATCCTTGCTGCCGGATATCTTCGACGCATCCACAAAGGGCAGCACGATTCTGCCGATGTGAAGTTCCGGGCAAACGGAAATCAGCCAGTCGAGCCGGGCGACCCGCTCTTCCAGCAGCTGCCGGCTGATACGCACGAACGGGCAATCCATAAAGTAGTCGGCGCAGATCGATTTAACGCCAATGCCGGCCTGTTTGAGCTTGGCGGCAAGATCCGCCCGACCCTGTGGCGTTTCGAGGGGATTCGCACCCTCGCCATACAGGTCGTAGATCCATTCGATTCCCCTCAAGGGAACCTGCGGCGCCAGCTGAATTTCCCGTTCCCAGTGCGTACGCGGGAAGGATTGGAAACGCCCGTCCTCCGGTGGGGAAAGCCGTCCTTGCATCGTATACAGGCCCGCCTCGGCACAGGACTCCAGATAGTCTGCAGGCATTGCTATTCTTCGATCAGCGGAATCGACATATTGGCCTTGAGCTCCGCGCGCTCGAGGAATGGGAACAGGTCTTCAAGCGGGCTCGAGACCATGCTGCCATCGTTCCTGATTTTCGACGACGTGCGTGGACCTATCGCCTGATCCGGCTGCACCATCACCTCGCATACGATCGGTCCGTCCGTATCGAGCACCTGCCGGATGACTTTGCGCAGCTCCGACTGATCCTGGATGCGCAGGGTCTTGATGCCGAAAGCGGCTGCCAACGGGAGGATCTCGGGCAGCGTCAATCCGGAGCCCGGATCGCAGCCGAGGGTCTGCTTGAAGTAGCCGCTTTGCGATGCGCGGATCGAAGCATAGCCATTGTTGTTCAGGACGAAGAACTTGATCGGCAGGTTGAGGCGCCGCACGACCTCGAGTTCCTGGATGTTCATGACGAACCCACCCTCGCCGTCTACCGAGATCGTGCGCCGCTTATCTCCCCCCAGGCAGCCGCCGATAGAAGCGGGCAAGCCATACCCCATTGCGCCCAGTCCCCCCGTGGCCACCGTCCTTTGGCCTTTCTTCAATTTCGCCGACAGCCAGAAAGTATCGAGCGCCGCACCCGAGCTGCCGGGGATGATCATGTCGTTCTCGGCAAGCTCATCACAGAGCGTTTCGGTGAAAACATAGGTATTGGCAAATCCCTTCTGTGCCCTGTACTCCGGCAACACCACCGGATACTTCTGTTTCCAGACCGAACATTGAGCGATCCACTCGCGATAGGCGAACTTGTCTTCCGGCCCGAGCTGCTTGAGCAGGGATTTGATGAAGACCTTGGCGTCGCAAACGATCGGAAAGTCAGGCAGATCGCCGAGCTTCTCGATTTCGGCCGCATCGATGTCGACCACCGCGATCTTGGCGCCCCTTGCAAACTGGGTCCGGTCGAAGCCCGTAATGGCGAAATCCATACGCGTGCCGATCGCCAGCAGGAAATCCGCATTCTGAATCGTAAAGTTCGCGCCTCGGGGCGCGGCCGTTCCCGGCCGGCCAAAAAAAAGGGGATGCGAATATTCGAGCAGATCGGCGGCGATCCAGGTGGTCAAAGTGGGAATGTTGAGGCGCTCAATCAATTGACGTAGTTTGCTTTCGGCACGGGCGCAGTGAACGCCATTGCCGACCAGCAGGACAGGGCGCTTGGCGCACTTGATCAATTGCACCAGCCCTGCGAGCGTATTCGTATCGACTTGGTCGAACTGCTCATCCGCGGCCAATTCGGCGGGATCGAATTCAGCCAGCGAGCCGGGATCGATCTGGGTCGCCTGCACGTCCAGGGGAATCTCGATCCACACCGGGCCAGGCCGGCCGTGGCGCATTAGATAAAGCGCTTTCCCCAGTTCCTGCTTGATATCCAGCGGTTCCGTCAGGGAAATCGCGTACTTCGTCAAAGAGCCGACGATCGGGACAATGTCCAGTTCCTGGGGCCCCAGTTGCCTTACGCCGCTGTCCTTCTTGAGATCCGCCCGCTTGGCTTGTCCTGAAATGAACATGACGGGCGTCGATTCGAACCAGGCGCCAGCGAGACCGGTCATGGCGTTCGTGGCGCCCGGTCCGGAGGTCACCAGGCAGACGCCAAAGTTTCCCGACGTGCGGGCGTAGGCCTCAGCCGCTATAGAAGCGCCCTGCTCATGCAGCATGCTGACCGGCGTGATCGAAGTCTGTTTGCGCAGGCCATCGTTGAGATGCATCGCCCCGCCGCCGGGCAGAAAGAAGACATGCCTGATGTCCTGCTGAGCCAGGTATTCGAATACGAAATCAGCAACGCGCATGATTTTGGTCTGGGTGAGAAAAGAGGTTGGCTAGCCTGGGAGGCGATTTTTGGGCACTGCATACAGGACCAGATCCCAGCCGTCCGCCAAATGCGGGCAGAGGCGAAAGCTGTAGCCGGTGTGGTACGAGTTGATCTGCAGCAGGATGTCCCAGAGGTGGGACTGCAGGTGATAAACGCAGACCGCGATCACCGGCGCTTGTTCTGAAATCGTCCGCTTTGCACCTTCCAGGCACTGCGGCTCGAAGCCTTCAATATCGATTTTGATGAAGGTCGGCGACGCGATCGATTTTCCGAGATCGTCGATCGTCGTCATCTGTACCGCTTCGCTACCCTGGCCGACGCGCGCAGCGGGTCCATGCGCCGTTTCGACCTGGATGACCCCTTTCGAATCGCCGAGCGCAAGTCTGTGGCAGTACACTTTGCTTTTCAGGTCGCCGAGCGCGGCGATATATCGCTCCAGCGTCAGGAAGTTGTCGGGCGACGGCTCGAAGGAATGTATCAGTGAAAACTCTTTCCCACGATCGGTCGCCAGGAAGCTTGCTACCGAATCCCCCGTATAGGCGCCGATGTCGTAAAGGACTTCGCTGCCGGACTTGCTTACGTATTCTTTGCCGAAGTAGATCTCTTCGCTCGAAGGGGGCGGCAACAAGTCATAGTTCAGGCTCAGGCGCCATTCGATATGGTTAACGAATAATTCGCGCGATGCGTCATCCGCCAACAGCGCAAAGGCTGCTTTGATCTCTTCGCCCTGGCCGATCACCTTCGAGGGCTTGTCCAGGCTGTAATGGGGCAGGAACTCGCCGGGAAATTTCCAGGCCAGATGACCGAACAAGGCAATCTTCCTGAACCCCAGCTGGGTGAGCGGCCCGATCCGGTCGGACATCTTGTCGGTCGCTTCACCGCACCAGATCGTGGTGATCACGCCGGTCTCGCCGGGATCGAATCTCGATGCCGACTCTGCCGGGCTCAGGATGGGTACGCCATCGAGCGCGGTGCCCCAGAGCGCCGGGTTATTGTCGATGAATGCGATCGGAGCGATGCCGATCCGCTTCAGGGTCCGCAGAACCCTGCGCCCGAGGTTGCCGGCCCCGAAGAGCATGAAATCGCCATCCAGGCCGCCAATTTTTTCGTCCAGGTCATGAAGTTCGCGCGCGCGTACGGACTCCAGACTCTCTGACAGCAGTTTGTCCAGGCGATGTTCAAGCGCCATTGCTTGCATGATGAGTCCCTTCGCGATCAAGTGCCTTGGAAACGTGCATGTCGATCAGCGCAGCTTCTTGAGAAATTCCAGCGCTGACCAGAATCCCGCCCCATGATCCTTGTGGCCCTGCCATACCTCGGGGATGAAGCTCACGTCGGGATAGCGCGAAATCTTGCGCCAGGTCGCGGGCCAGTCGACATCGCCGGATCCCATTACGACGCCCTCGCCATTGACGCCCTTTGCGTCGGCCACGTGCAGATGTGCGGCGTGTGGCAGCAACAAGGCCAGCGCATCCTGGAAATCCAGGGCGAAGTGCGTGCAGGTCATCTGCAGATGCGAAAGATCGAGGCAAAGCCGAATTTTCAACTGTACAGACTTTGCGGCCAGCTCATCGGGCAGCATGAAAATGTTCTGGTGGCGCTGTCCCCCGAAGTGCCACGGGAAAGGCGCCATGTTTTGCGGGATGAGTTCGGTTCCCGCAAAGTCGATCTGGGCGCACGCGTCCTGGAAGCGCGCATAGAGCACCTCGCGCTTATCCAGGGGCAGGGGAGCATCGGCGGAAAACCCGCCCACGTTGGCGACGATCAACCGGGCGTCGGCCCGGTGGAAAAACTCCCCGAGCACCTGCGTGGCCTCGACGACCCGTTTGAGGTTGTCGATTGAGCGCCGGCGGTAGGCCGTGTCGTCGGCGGCCAGGTCGAGCAGTTCGCTGTGCTCGAACAGCTCGGGTGCATGCACGACCAGGCGCGAGCAGTCCGTCTGTTCGAGATACGGTTTCGGATCAATGCCGAGGTCGCGATAGGACAGGTGGAATTCGAACAGGTCCGGATTGATCCACTCGTGATACTGACGGAAGTCGTGGTAGCGGACCGGCACGCCCCATTTGACCGGGAAGCCGAAGCTGCGCTCGACCTCGGTCGGTGCCACGAGATCGCTCTCGAACAGGAAGTCGCCGCGACTGATGGGGCGCCCGGCCCGCCTGCCGATCAATTCGGGGAGCTTGTATGGGGGCAGGCCCTGACCCGGGCTGGCCACCCTGAACGACGACGCACTGAAGGTCTCGCCCACTGCGATGTCGCGTGCCGCGATCACGCTCTTTGCAAGGTTTTCGCGATTCAACAATTCGCCCTGGCTGACATGGCGAGCAGGCCCGGCCCAGGGCAGGGCGCTCTCCACCTGGCGAATCCCTTCGGTCATCAAGCGGAATTCCTCGGGCTCGAGGCTGGCCAGATGGTCGGGCCCTTCCATCTGACGGTCGAGCGTGATGTGCCGCTCGATAAGCTTCGCGCCCAGCGCCACGGCGGCGATCGTAATCGCCGTTCCGCGCTCGTGGCCCGAATAGCCGATGACGCCGTGCAATCGGGCCAGGCGGGTCAAGTAGCGCAATTGAATATCGGCCTCGGGCGCTGGATAGGCGCTGTTGCAGTGAAGCAGGGCGTAGGGGATCCTCAGTTCGTCGAGCTGCGCAATCGCGCGGACGATTTCATGTTCGTAGGACATCCCCGTCGACAGGATCAGGGGCTTGCCGAGCGACGCCGCCTTTGCGATCAGATAGGGATTGCACAGATCCGCCGACGCGATCTTGATCGCGGGGACGTCAAAAGTGGCCAGTATGTCGACGCTGGGCTCATCCCAGGGCGTGCACATGTAGGTCACCCCCTTCTCGCGGCAGTAGTCCCTGATTTCGCGGTGCTGCGCCGGCGTCAGCTCGACTTTGTTCAACAGATCCTGGATGTACTCGACGCCCAGATCCTCGGCGACGGAACCGTTGGCGCGAACGCGATACAGCGCGCCGCGGTTGCGCAACTGGAACTTGACGCAATCCGCGCCGGCCAGTATCGAGGCGTCCACGAGTTTCCTGGCCAGCTCGGTCGAACCATTGTGGTTGTTGCCGATTTCCGCGATGACAAAAACGCGGTCACCGCCGACGCTGTGGCCGTCGATTTTGAACCCGTGCGCACTCATGTCAGCTTGGTTCGCCACGACGTGACGCCCAGGGGCTCGAAGCGAAACGCGTAGCTCCGGCAGCCCTCGTTGTTGAGGGTCTCCGTCACTTCCCTGCGCAGTCGCGGCTGCACGAAAAACAGGAAGAAACCGCCGCCTCCGGCGCCGAGCAGTTTTCCGCCGAGTGCGCCCGATTTCAGCGCCGCAGCATAGATGTCATCGACGCGCGTATTCGTGATCGAAGCGGTAAAGCCCCGCTTCAACTGCCAGGCGGCATGCAGGGAGCGCCCGAACTCCACCAGCTCTCCGCGTATCAGGTGGCGGTGCATCTTGCGGCAAAGATCCACCGCGTCCTTGAGTTCGTTTGCTTTCTCGCCCTTGTCGAAATCGCCACGCTGCTCTGTGTGGATGGCGCCTGATTCGTGCTTGATCTGGGTGTCGCAGAGGATGAGGCACTCCTCGAGTTCGTTGATGATCGCCGGCTCCAGTCGGATCGGGTGCACGAGGTTGCGGGTACCGTCGAACTCGATCAGGTTGACGCCGCCGAACGCAGACGCATACTGGTCCTGCCATCCGCCGGCGACGCCAAAGCACAGGCGCTCGGCCTGAAAGGAGACCTCGGCAATCTCGTACGTGGTCCAGCGATCGAGCCGCAGCTCGTTGAACGCGGCCACGACCGCAGTGGTAACCGCGGACGACCCGCCCAGGCCGGACCCGACAGGGAAATCCGAGCGGACATAGAGGTCAAACCCGAACGCCGGCCGGATCACGGCGATTGTCGCGACGAGCAGGCTGTTTTCTTCCAGCCCGGCCTGCAAATCCTCGATCGAAGCGTAGCGCTGGTAGCTGCCCAGGTCTTCGGAGTGGATGTGTATCTCCGCATCCGGCCGCGGAACCAGGGTCACATGACAGAACAGGGAAATCGTGGCACTGAGCGCCGCGCCCGGATGGTCGACGAAGAAATACGTGAGGTCGGAACCGCCGCCCCCGAAGCTTACCCGGACTGGCGCGCGTGACCGTGTGAGGACGGCCGCTTCCGGTGTCGTGGGCAGGCGTTCCGGTGTGATGACATCGACGAGGCGACCGTCGGTGTCGATCTTTGGTATCGCGTTGAACCCAAGATCGAGCAATTTGAGCAGGTCTTCGCGCGACGCTCCATCGGGCGCAGAGCGAAAGGTGCGGTTCATGCAGAGCCGAACGGCCTGGTGGGTTTGCCCGCCTTCGAGCAGGAAACGTCGCACGTCCCCGTTGGTCACGACTCCGACGAGCCGCTCTGCGACGTCGAGGATAAACGCGATCTGGATGCGGCTCGACTCAAGCTGGTTGATTGCCTGAAGAACGGGTTGTTCGTCAAGCAGGCACATTTCTTTGAATTGCGGATTCACGCCATGCCCCGCACAGGCATGGCGGCGGAATCCGCACGTATCCCCCGCGCTCGCTCGCCGGCGGGGAGCCTGCGAAAGTCGAACTGGCGTGAATGCACTTTGTTCGTGGTCTTTATGGCGCTTGCTCGGTAGATTGCGCGCGACTAGGCGGAGCGACAGTAAACACACTTTCTCGGGGAGTCAACGACATAGTTCCGCTAGTTCGGATTGTGCCCGCGCATAATCTTCCGGCACGCCGATGTCGATGAACTTGCCGCGACTCACGAAGCAATGCAAAGGCCGTTGCGTCACCAACTTTGCCAGGACGTCGGTCTCCAGCGAGAAGGCTTCGGCGCGCGGAAAGCCGCATGCGATGTCCCTGGGGAACACATAACAGCCGGCGTTGATCAGGCCCGGGCCCGCAACACCTTTTTGGCTGAAGCCGAGGACCCGCCCATCGGCCGTATCGAGACGCCCAAAGCGGGCGGTGTCGGGGACTTCTCTGGCGACGATGATCGGTCCCTGTACCTGCTGCCAGTGGCACTCGACTTCGGAAAATTCCAGATCGAGGTAGGTGTCGCCGTTGAGAACATAGACGTGTTTGGATTCGCAGCGGCGCAGGGCACGCCGCACCGCGCCTCCTGTCCCAAGCGGGGTGTCCTCGACCTCGTAGGTCAGGCGCATGCTCGCGAACTGATCACCGAAATGATCCGACACGTGCTGCGCCATGTAGCCCAGCGACAGGACTACATGCGCAAAACCTCGTTCGACCAAAAGCGTAAGCAGGATCTCCAGGAATGGGCGGCCCGCAACCAGTGCCATCGGTTTCGGCAGATCGGGGACCACGGGTCGCAAGCGGGAACCAAGCCCGCCCGCCAGTACGATCGCTTCCATATGCGCGGATATCCAAGAAAATCGCATTGTTGACCGGGCCACGCAACCAACGGCAAATAACGCAGAATTCGAGCAACGCCCAAGTCGAGCGGTCTTCGGCTTTCAATAGCTGCCGTATTGCAGGGTTCTGCGCCGCCGCTATCTGGCCCCGCCAGCCGGCAAATCCGGGAGAAGGCCACTCTCTCCCGCACGCAGCCATTCTACCGTCCGGCGTATTCCTTCCTCCGCCGAAATCGCAGGATGCAGTCCCAGTTCGTGCTGGGCGCGCCCGGTTCGCGGCACATACCGCAGCGGCTCCGCCCCTGGTACGGGTTGGCGGGCGGTTTCGATACAGGCCGCAGGGTCGGTAACGCGCACGACGGTTTGCGCGAGTTCGGCAATCGTCAGCGGCTGCGGAGAGCCGACGTTATACGGGTACGCCGGCTTGCCCCGCAGCAGGATCGCCCATAGCCAGATTGCGAGATCCGCCGCGTAGAGATAGGAGCGGTAGGGCGTCCCGTCGCCGGCGACCCGCACGGGGCCGCCTGCAAGGGCATCGCGAATGAAGTTGCCGACCGCGTAATGGCCATCGAGCGGAAGCCGCGGGCCGACGAACGCGAACAGCCGCGCAATCGTTGTCTCGAAGCCGTATGCCCGGCCGTACTTCGCGCACATGAATTCCGAGACGCGCTTGGCCTGCCCGTAGGCCGAACCCGTGTCGGTCGTCGCCGGGGCGCCAGGGTAATCTTCCGGAACGTGCGTCATTGACGTCGGCTGCCTGCCGTAAATCGCGCCAGAACTGGTAAACAGAAAGCGTCGCGTGCCATGTGTGCGGGCGAACTCGAGCATCCGCCGCGTCGCCTCAATATCCGCCGCAAATGCGCCGAGCGGATGCCCAGGCGACACATCGAGCGCGGGCTCGGTCGCGGCGTGAATGACAAACGGATGGCGGTCTTCCGGAAACTCCAACTCAAGGAGGTTTCCGGCCAGCAGGCGCACCGCGCGATGTTGGCAGAGGTGGGGCATCTTGCGCTGAAACGCATCGGGATTTCGGGTCAGCACCACCACCTTGACGCCGAGACGAAGCTTGTCGTCTGCCCAGAGCAAGCTCTCGAGGAGCCAGGAACCGACGAACCCGGTGCCGCCGGTAAGAAATACGCGCTGTCCGCGCAATTCTTCCCACTGTCCTGCGGTGTGGCTCAGGATGTGATCCAGGTCGCGGGAGGGTAGGCGTTTCATGGGTGAAGGATTTGCACCGGAGTCGGTCTTGATTATGTCAGCGAAGCGGCCCCAAGTCTGCGATTCATTCATCCCGAACAGCGACGTCTGCGATTTCTTCAGCCTGCGCGACGCTTACCGCTCCATGCGAGAAACCCCAATTCGTGCTCGAACTGGGTCTCAACCCAAGGTGAGCAGTGGAAGAAAATCGCTCCCGGGAACAGGTTACCTGACGGCATGTGGCGCGCTTCGCGCCAGAAAGCCCCGGCAGTGCACAGGCGTCAAAACGCGCGCGGGAAACCGGCTCATCCTGATCGGATTCGGGCGAGCGCCTATTCGGGTGTCGCCCGCGATGAAGCCGTAGCGGCGCACCAGTCCCGCCAGACCTGACGATACAGGGCCTCCAGATCATGCGTGAAACCCTGCTCGTCCATCAAGGGCGAGGCAATCATGCGCGCGCGCAGTTCCGCGCGCGCCGCGCTCGACCAGGTCCGGCCCGCCGCCAGCCGGCGCGCAATTGCAACGAACTCCTCAGGCGAGTGTGCGACGAACTCCGGCGAACCGGCCGTAGTCAGCAGGCTCGCCGAACTGCGTGAAATCGGCCGGATTCCCGCCAGTGTAAGTACCGGCACGCCGAAAAACAGCGAGTCGCAGGTGGTCGTACCACCACTATAGGGGGTTGTGTCCAGGCACGCGTCGGTGAGCGCGTACTGGAAAAAGTATTCGGCGAACGGAACCCGCTCGAGGAGGTCGAAGCGCCCGCGATCGATACCGGCCGCGACGAGCCTCTGAGTCAGTAGGTCCGTCGCGCTGCCGCGCGGCACGTTGACCACTCGCAGGCG
The DNA here is from genome assembly GCA_038211455.1 of Burkholderiales bacterium. GTDB lineage: Bacteria > Pseudomonadota > Gammaproteobacteria > Burkholderiales > SG8-39 > SZAS-79. The sequence continues at coordinate 41,795 of JBBQVP010000003.1, read as the reverse complement.
GGTCGCAGGAGCGGCGCGCAGTACTGCGACCCAAAGCGCAATACTCGACGGAGATACCTTAGCAAACTGGTTCAGGACTCCGAAGGTGAATGGGCCCAGGGTGGCATCCCGTAGCACGGGTACCCGCTTTGCGGCCTCCGACGGCCGAAAGCACCACTGGCTGTGCGGCAGCCGGACCAGCGTCTCGGTGTGCAGTCGTTCGCTCATTCCCGGTGGATCTGCAATTGCGTCGGTGATCCGGTAGTCGACTCGCGTGAGGCCGGTCGTATTGATGTATCCCAGCCACGTCATCTGCACTGGCGCTGCGCGACCAGCTAACACGGCGATGCGCGCGCTCCCGGTATGCCCGGAAAGATCAACCAGGATGTCGATCCGGTCTTCCAGAATCGCACGCGCAACCGTTTCGTCATCCTTTTCGCGCATGTCCCGCCAGACATCCGTCGCCGCCCGGATCCTGTCGGACATCGCATCGTGATTGGGCGCCGAGGACTATGCATAGACCTTTACCCGGTCGCGGCGATGGCGCTCGAACAGGAACTCGACGAATAACGCCACCGAATGCTGGCGCAAGTCGCCTGACAGGTAACCGATCCTGAGAATGCGTTCGGGCTCGCGCGCGTTTGGAAACGCGTCCACCCATGCCGGTATGGATGACTCCAGCCTGCAGCCCGCCCTGAAGTGCTCCGCGAACAGTTCCTCCGCGCCCACCCGATCGGAGAATCCGAGCGTAAAAAGCAGTTCGCTCAGAGTCACCCATGACTCGGGCGCACTTCGGGCCGCGGCACGCAATGCCGCAACCGCTTCATCCAAACTGCCCTGGTCGCGCAATGCGGCAGCCAGCACAGTCATGGCGTTCGCGAACTGTGGATGCTCATCCGGAACCTGCCGTACTACGGCCACCGCTTCGTCGATTCTGCCAAGCCGGCGAAGCAGTACCGCCGCGTTGAACAGCGCGCCGACGTAATTCTGGCGTTTCGCGATTGCCGTCTCCAGCGCGGCCAGCGCCTCGTTATCGCGCCCTTGCTCCTCGAGAGCCTCTGCCAGGCCAACCCATGCCTCCGGAAAGTCGGGTTTGATCCGCAGGGCCTCTCGGAATGCACCCTCCGCGCGTGCCGCTTCACCCAGAAAAAGGCAGGAAAGAGCGAGGTTATGGTGTGCACTATGCAGGGCAGGTTCCAGCTGTAGCGCTTTCTCATGCGAAGCCACGGCCTCCCCATAGGCCTGCCTGCCGTGCAGCGCGATCCCCAGGTTCAGGTGTGCCTTGCCCGACCCTGGCTCAGCGGCAACTGCCTCGCGGAAAAGGCGTTCGGCCGCGGTCGCGTCCCCGCGTTCTTCGGCGGCGATCCCCGCTTCGATCAGGACCGACACTCGCCCGGTGTCCGTGATCGCCGGGGTCGCAGGGTCGGTTGCCGGCTGAAGCGCCGGGCGCTTCTCCCAGCGTTTCAGCCAATTCCACACAGGCGGACTCACGAGCGCTGCATCCTGACCATGAAGGGACGCCAAGTATAGGCGTGCCGGGTATAATTCGCGCGAACCTACAGGGATGATCAAAGCGCCCATGCTGAAATGGCTTGATGCTACCGAGGCCGAGAAACAAGCCGATCAGGCGGTCGAGGAGATCGAGCGCCTCGTTCCCCAAAGCGAGTTGACCGGCGGCGCGGATGTCCGCAAGAAGCAGATACAGAAGCTCGACCGGATGATCGGCAATCATCGCGGCCGCTACGCTTCAGCCGGCTACAACATCTACCAAAAAGCGAAATTCGCGAACCGGGTCAAATGGCGGCTGCGTGACGGCAGCTATCCAAACGACTTCATTGATTCCCTGGTGCGCCTTCTGATCATCTGAGTGCGTAAGAAGCCGGCGCCGCCTTGCCGGAAGTTCGCAGCCCGCCGTCCGGAATGAATCGCCTTTGTGAATACCCTGCCCGTGGCATAGTCCCGACCTAGATCATTTCGGGCGCAGCGGTTCGCATGGCAAATGGGTGGTTTCGCGGTATATTCGACCGGACTGGGCTGGCGCAGGATCGGCCGGTGGCCCCAGCGGACGTACGTTCTGAGTTTGAAAGTGCCGTCGCGCTTCACCGCGACGGCAAACTTGAAGGTGCGCAAGCGAGCTACGCGCGCGTACTTGCGCTTGCGCCACATCATTTCGATGCGCTGCACCTCTCGGGTCTCGCGCACTATCAGCGCGGTCACTACGCCGACGCCGAACAATTGATCGGGAAGGCGATCAGGCTGGATCCCGGCCAGGCGGCGCCGCATTCGAACCTTGGACTTGTGTTGCAACGACTGGGACGCTCGCACGAGGCGCTCGCCAGCTTCGACCGCGCACTCGCCCTTGAGCCTGCGCATATCGCGGCGCTGTTCAACCGCGGTAACGTACTGCGTTACACGAGTCGGCTGGAAGAGGCGCTCGCATGCTATGACCGGGTGACCGGATTGAATCCGGCTCACGCGGAAGCGCTTAACAACCGGGGACTTGTGCTCAATGAGCTGAACCTAAACGAAGAGGCATTGCTGAGCTTCGATCGAGCGATCGGGTTGCGGCCCGATCATGTTGAGGCGCTCAACAACCGTGTCGCAACCCTGGTGACGCTCGGCCGACATGAAGATGCGTTGCAAACCTGCGACATCATTCTCGGGATCAGGTCCGACTACGCCACCGCGCACAACAATCGTGGTGCGGCACTTGGCGCGCTCCTTCGCTTCGATGACGCGCTCGCAAGCTATTCGCGCGCGCTGGCGATCGATCCAGGCTTCGCGGAAGCGTTTTATAACCAGGCGGTGGTGCTCAGCACGCTGAGGAAGCACGCGGAGGCGCTTGCCAGCTACGATAGCGCGCTTGAACTCAGGCCTGTTTACGCGGAAGCTGCCAACGGACGCGGTACAACGCTCCGCGACATGGGGCGCGCAGGTGAAGCCCTGGAAAGTTACGACCGAGCCCTGACGGCGCGCCCAGAATTTCCGGAGGCGCTCGACAATCGAGGCGTGGTTCTCGCGAGCCTCGGACGTCACCCGGAGGCGCTAGCCAGCCACGACCGTGCACTTGCTCTGCGACCGGGCTTCCCAGCCGCCCTGACGAACCGGGCCACCGTCCTGCGGGAGACCGGCGAACGAGGTGCCTCCATGGACGCCTATCGCGATGCGATCAGCGCAGACCCCGGGTCGCTTACGGTCCGGTTCAAGCGCCTCGTTGCGTGCATACCCGTACTCGCGCAGGCCGAAGCAGAAATCGCGATCTCCCGATCCCAGTTCTACGAGGAAACCGGCAAGCTGGAGGCCTGGGCGGCTTCGCACCCAGTAGATGACGAACAACAGGCGATAGGTGCAGCCCAGCCTTTCCATCTGGCTTATCAGGAGGAAAGCAACCGCGAGCTTCTGAAGCGCTATGGCGAACTGTGCTGCGGGCTCATGAAAGGCTGGCAGGAACGCAACAACCTTCCGTCCCAGACACGCCCTCCTCCTGCGCGGCCCCGTTTGCGCGTAGGCATCGTGTCCGCCCATATTCAAAATCACTCGGTCTGGAATGCAATCGTTAAGGGCTGGCTGGAGCAGATCGACAGACGCCGTTTTGAAATCGAAGTATTCCATCTGGGTGTCTCGAAAGACGCCGAAACAGAATTCGCGATGACACATTGCGACCTGTTTACGAATGGTGACCGCCGCCTGGACGAATGGGCTGCAGCGATCGTAAAACGAAAGCCGGACGTGCTGATTTATCCCGAAGTGGGTATGGACATCACGACCCCTCGACTGGCAAGCATGCGGCTTGCGCCGGTGCAGGTTGCCGCCTGGGGCCACCCGGAAACCACCGGCTTCCCGACCATCGACTATTACCTGTCGGCAGAATGCTTTGAAGGCGCTGACGCGCAAACGCACTACACCGAAGGACTTGTTGCACTGCCGAACCTGGGCTGCCACTACGCCCCCGAAGACCCCGGAACAGGAACAGGCGCTGCGCTGGCTTCACTGCAGCGCACGGATGCGCCGCTGTTCATCTGTCCCGGGACGCCGTTCAAGTACGCGCCGCAGCACGATGCCGTCTTCGCCCGGATAGCGCGCCGGCTCGGAACAGCGCGGTTCGTCTTTTTCACGTACGCGGCCGTGCCCCTGCTCAGCAGGCGGCTAAGCGAGCGTATCGAGAAGTCATTTGTGACCGAAGGGCTTGATTTTTCGCGGCACGTGGTTTTCATCCCTTGGCAGCCCAAGGCCGAATTCTTTGCCCTGCTGCGCGGAGCCGACGTTTTCCTGGATACGATCGGCTTCTCGGGATTCAACACGGCGATGCAGGCAATCGAATGCGCCCTGCCCATCGTCACGTGCGAAGGTCGCTTCATGCGGGGTAGATTTGCGAGCGCCATCCTCAAACGGATGCAGCTTGAAGAACTCGTGCTCGCTGACGACGCGGGGTACGTCGAATCCGCGGTGCGCCTTGCGCAGGATCGGCAGTACAACGCGAGCGTGCGCACGAAAATCATCGAGTCGAGGGAGGTGCTTTTTAGGGATACGGCACCGATCCGGGCGCTAGAGGAATTTCTGACTGGACTGAAAGCCGGCAAGTCCCGCTAAGTCTGGCCGCGGTCTCTCCGGGCATTTCATACGACCATTTGCGCCGCTACGTGCCGCGATTGGTCACTCGAACCGTCGGAAAGGGCCGAATGATGTGAATTAGTGCACAAAATACACCCTTAAATGTGGGCATGCTTACTGCTCATACGAGGTGCACCAAATCGAATGGAGACCGCGTGATCCCTAAGGTCTCGACAACACTGCGCAAAGGAAAACACACATGAAACGCGTACAACAAGGCTTTACCCTGATCGAACTGATGATCGTCGTGGCGATCATCGGCATCCTGGCTGCGGTCGCACTGCCCGCATATCAGGATTACATGGTTCGCACTCGGGTCTCGGAAGGTCTGGCAATGGCAGGGGCTGCGAAGTTGGCGGTTTCCGAAAACGCTGCGTCGGGCTCATCCTCGCTCAACTCCGGTCTCGTTGATCCGACGGGGACGGCAAACGTTTCTTCACTGACCACCGCTTCGGACAGCGGCCAGATCTCGATCCAATACACCAGCGCGGCTGGCGGCGGAACGCTGATCATGGTCCCGACTTCCGGTGGTGCGGCACTGGCCGCAGGGACCGTTCCCTCGGGCGGCTCGATCAATTGGTCTTGCACCAGCGGCACGACGGCTTCCAAGTACCGTCCTTCGGCCTGCCGTTAACCCTGCATCCTCGCTGACATCCCAGCCCCGAGAGTGGGGCAGCGTGGCGAAAGAGCGGGCATCGCGAGATGTCCGCTCTTTTTCTTTTCTGGCGACCAAGACGCGCTCGGAATCGGCAGAGTGCATAAAATGTTCGGCTTGAAGATCGAATCCTCCCTTGCTGGCGAGTTCTCAAGGTATTTTGTGGCCGGTCTGATCGCGCTTTGCGTCGATTTCACGCTCTACGTCACTCTGACCGAAATGGCAGGCTGGCACTACCTTGTATCGGCAGCGGCGGCCTTTTGCGCTGGTCTTGCAACCGTCTACCTGTTCAGCATCCGCTGGGTATTTCGTACGCGAAGGCACGCGCGCAGATCCCGTGAATTCCTGCTGTTCTCGGCGATCGGTATTTTCGGGCTCGCTCTGACTACGGGCGTCTTGTACATCCTCACGGATATCCTCGGATTTGACTACCGCCTCTCGAAAATCGGCGCGACAGCGGTCGTCTTCCTGTTCAATTTCGGGTGCCGGAAGTTCTTTCTGTTTCGCTCTGCGCATGCCGAGGGCATACGGTCTGACTCTGCTACATTGTGAGTCTGGCACACGTTGCTGATACGCATGCGCGAAGGGAGTTTGCGAAAATGATTCTCGTAACGGGCGGCCTGGGCTACATCGGCTCACACACCTGTGTGGAACTACAGCGAGCCGGATATGCGTTGACCATTGTCGACAGCCTTGCCAATAGCAAGATTGCCGTGCTGGATCGCGTCCGCACGCTCGGTGGAGGCAGGGTCGAGTTTCACCAGATCGACCTGCGCGACCAGAACGCGCTGTCTGGCGCGTTTGAGCGGCATCCTATTGATGCGGTGATCCACTTTGCCGGCCACAAAGCCGTGGGCGAATCTATATCCTTACCCCTCGAGTATTACGACAACAACATCGGCGGCACGTTCAGCCTGCTCCGGACCATGGAACAGTTTGCGGTCCGGCGCATCGTGTTTAGCTCGTCCGCCACCGTCTACGGCGATCCACGGCGATTGCCCTTGACAGAGGATCATCCGCTCGGTGCCGTAAATCCCTATGGGCGGACGAAACAGTTTATAGAATCGATACTGGGCGACGTCGCTATCGGGAACCCGGATTTCACCCACGCCACGCTTCGCTACTTCAACCCGATTGGCGCTCATCCCTCGGGGCGTATCGGTGAAGATCCTCGAGGCATCCCTAACAATCTCTTCCCGTACGTGACACAAGTCGCCGTGGGCCGCCTGCGCAGCCTGCGTGTCTTCGGTGACGACTACGATACTGTGGACGGGACCGGCGTTCGGGACTACATCCACGTCATGGACCTCGCCGCAGGCCACCTGGCCGCTGTGCGCTATCTGCTCGAAGGAAAGCCTTCGATCACCGCAAATCTGGGGACCGGGAACGGACACTCAGTACTTGAAGTGGTCGGAGCGTTCGAGCGCATGACTGGCATCCCGATACCCTACGAAATAGCGCCGCGCCGCGGAGGGGACGTCGCCAGCTGCTATGCCGATGCATCACTCGCCGCCCTCGAGTTCGGCTGGCGGGCACAGTTAGGTATCGACGATATGTGCCGCGACGCCTGGGCATGGCAAAGCGCGAACCCGCACGGATATCCGGATTAACGTTCTCCCCGGATACCGTAGATCAGCGGCTTCAGGTGGAAGCGTGAGCTAGATTCATCTCCCTACCCCTGATAAGTCGCTCACGTAAATATGGTCAGGCGGTTCTTTTGCCTGGTACGATTCATACATTGTCGTTAGCGCGGCCTCGAGGTGCCTGGTATACAGCCCGATATCGAACAACGGGGCCGACAGCCGGTTTTCCGCCAGCCTCTGCTTTAGCGCAGCCAATTCGTTCGGATTGCGCCCCAGGGCGATCGCATGACGGACGTATGCCTGCGGCGACTCTGCGATCAGTTCCGGTAGCTGGATACCGTTCAACAGGCTTGCGGCCACCCTTCCGGGAAACGACTCGCCCATGCACGTCAATACAGGCAAGCCGGCCCACAACGCATCACTCGCCGTAGTGTGCGCATTGCAAGGCAGCGTATCCAGAAACAGGTCCGCCAGCCGGTGTCTGACAAGATGCTCGGCTAGCGGTGCGCGCTTTGCGAAAACCAGCCTACTCGCCTCAATCCCCCTCCGCCATGCCTCCTGTCGCAGATTGCTTGCCGCTCTGGCGTTATCTTCCAGCAACCAGAGAACGCTGCCTTCGACCTGCGAGAGTATCCGCATCCACTGGTCGAACATACCGGGCGCTATTTTGAAGTTATTGTTGAAACAGCAGTACACGATGCCAGAAAGTGGCAACCCCATTTCTTCGCGCATGATCGCCTTGTCCGAGATCGCTCGCTTGGTATCGTTTGGCTGGTAGCTGTGCGGCAGATAGGCGATTTTTTCCGAATAGTGCTGCCGGTGGTCGTCTGGAACAAGCGTGGCATCCGCGATGAGATAGTCCATGAATCCGGCGCCCATTGTTCCTGGATAACCGAGATAGTTGACTTGGATCGGGGCGGCCCGCTGCGCGAATACTCCTGCTCGACTGTCCTGGGAAAATCCCTTCAAATCAAGCGCGATGTCGATCCCCATGTCGCGCGATAGTATCGCCACGGCCTTGTCGGACTGCCCTCGCGCCTCAATGAACGTGTCGAACGCCACCGCCACTCTTTGCCGCATTTCGTCTTTTCTGTCAGGCCCGAACGAAAACGCTGTCAGCTCAAACCTTGATTTGTCGTGCCGCTCGAACAATTCGGCCATAAGGCGCGATGTTGCATGATCATGAAAGTCAGCGGAATAGTAGCCTAGGCGGATTCTGTCGCGACGTGGATGCACGGCCATATCAGGCATGACGTTGCCAGACAGATGCCTGGCCCGCACCCAGAGTTCGGACGCTTTTCTCTGCAAGGACGCAGAATCCGAAATCGCAAACACGGGGAAGGGGGGGGAGGCGTTCTCCTCACGCTCTATTTTTTCGATAAGACTAGAGCAATCCGCTTCAAAGTTTCTCCAGTCGCAGATCGTCATCTTTGTATACAGCCACAGACCAAACAGATCCGGGTAGTCCGGCCTAAGTTTCATTGCGCGCCCAAAGCTTTCCAACGCCACCTCAGGCCGATTCAGGTCCAGCAGCGATTGACCGCGGTTAAAGTAGGCCTCGCCATATTCCGGCGCGAGCGCAATTGCACGCTCATAGCTCTCCAGTGCTTCCTCGTCGCGTTTGAGCGCGGACAGTGCGTTGCCGCGACTGATATATGCGTCGGCGATTCCTGCGTTAAGCGCGATTGCACGATCGTAGCTCGCCAATGCAGCGTCGTAGCGCGCGCTATCGGCCAATGCGTTGCCACGATTCACATATGCTTCGGTGAAATCGGGTTCAATTGCGATCGCACGGTCGTAGCTTTCAAGCGCCTCGTCGACGCGGGCGAGATCTTGCAGGGCGATTCCAAGATTATTTCGCAGGTCAGCGCGGCTGGGATCGACGGCGATCGCTTGTGAGAGAAACGCAACCGCCTTCTGCGCACGCCCAGTCTGCGCGGCCATATTGCCGAGAAGATTCAGCACCTCGCAATCTGGCGGCCGGAATTCGAGCAGCTGCACGCAAATACGCTCGGCCTCGGGCCAGTCGCCTCGATCGTACGCTTGGGTAGCCTGTTGTATAGATTGAGTTGAGGTCTGGGCGACGTTCTGCAACGTGACCAAAGGCGCCAGCGGCTTGCACATGAACGCGCCCAGCCTATCCCTGAACCGGGCGAAGGTTCGGCCGCTCAAGAACCGCAACAGATGGAGGAGAGTGCGCAAGCTGCTTACGCCTTGCGGTATGGCTTCACTGTCGCGGCGCGGTAGTAGCGATGACGCGCGCGGTTACGGAGCGGGTATCCAATGCTTCGGTCAGCTCGCGTATCCCGGAATCTTGCTTTCATCGACCGGATCGATCTGCTCTTTGTCGAGGAATTTTTCAGCGTAGCGCAGGTAGACTTTTTTTCCGACGAAGATGTCGAACAGATCCGGATCAATATGGCCCCCGAGCCTCATTTTCCCGAGGATTTCGAGCGACTCCGATAGTGTCTTTCCCTTTTTGTAGGGGCGATCCTTTGCGGTTAGCGCCTCGAAAATATCGGCTATCCCCATGACGCGCGCCTGCACGGACATCTGTTCACGGAGCAAGCCCTTCGGATATCCCTTTCCATCCATTCGTTCATGGTGACCGCCGGCATACTCAGGAACGTTGCGCAGATGCTTGGGCCAAGGTAGCGCCTCCAGCATCTTGATCGTTGCAACGATGTGATGGTTGATGATCTGGCGCTCGTCCTGGGTGAGGGTCCCGGCGCGAATGGTGAGGTTTCGGAGTTCATCTTCCGTCAGGAAGCTGGCCTGATGCCCGGCCACATCCGTCCAGCGGTACTCGGCGATTCGCCTGACTCGTTCGATATCCATGTCACGCATCGCCTCGCCGCCAATGTTGCAGGCGCGCAGAAACGCGCGGTCCTCGTCAACCCTCCGGACCTTCTCCCGATAGATCGCCTCGAGTTCGCCAAATGCGGCACTACGCCCAGATTCCGCGAGCTCCAGCTTCTTCCGGAGAAGTTCGATCTCAGCGTCCCGCTTTAGGACCTCAAATCGGGTATCTAGGAGATGAATCCGGTCGTAAATTGTCTCCAGCTTGGTCGCCTTGTCCACTACATGCACGGGAGTGGTGACCTTTCCGCAATCGTGAAGCAATCCGGCAATCTTCAGCTCGTACCTGTCCTTGTCGCTCATAGTGAAATCCATGAGCGGCCCCTCCTTGGTTTCGTTCACGGCTTCCGCAAGCATCATCGTAAGCGTCGGGACGCGCTGGCAGTGCCCTCCGGTATAGGGCGACTTCTCGTCGATCGCGGTATTCATCAGGTTGATGAACGATTCGAACAGCTCCTCCAGCTGGTTGATGAGCATCCGGTTGGTCAACGCGATCGCCGCCTGTGAAGCGAGCGATTCGGCGAGACGCTCGTCAGAGGACGAAAAGGCCTGGATTTCGCCAGTCTTCGGATGGGTGGCGTTGATCAGCTGAAGGACCCCGATGATTTCGTTCTCGTGATTCTTCATCGGGACGGTCAGGAATGACTGGGAGCGATATCCGGTCTTCGCGTCGAACGACCGGGTACCCGTAAAGTCGAATCCTTCAGCCGTGTAGGCGTCCTTAACATTGATCGTCTGCCCGCTGAGCGCGGCATGGGCGGCAATCATGTTGTGGTTCGGCTTGCCGTCCTTGTACAACTGGATCGGATAGAACGGCACGGGATTACCAGTCGTGCCGCCGAGATAGTTCTGCAGGGAACTGGTCCGGACGATTTCGAACCGCAGCGTTTTTTCCTCGGTTACTCGGTAGAGCGTGCCACCATCGGCCCGGGTGATGGTCTTGGCGGCGACGAGGATGTTCTCGAGCAGGCGGTTGATGTCTCGTTCCGCCGAGAGAGATGCTCCGATCGCATTCAGTTGCTCCAGTCTCTGGACGAGATCGTCCGCGCCCGTCGCGGCCTCGCCGGAAAACCGGAGAACCTGGGTAACGTCCAACTTGCCGCTCATCGTGGGCAGGCCGGCCTTGCTACTTGATGCAGACCGTGCGCACCTGCTTCATGTCGGTCAGGCCCATCATCACCTTGTCCATGCCGTCCATCTTCAGCGTGGACATGCCCTCTTCCACCGATTTGACGAACAGGTCCGTGACGCGCGCCCTCTCCTGGATGAGCTTCTTTACGGCGTCCGACGCGATCATCAGCTCGTGAAGGCCGCATCGCCCCTTATAACCGGATCCACCGCAGGCATCGCATCCCTTGGCCTTGTAGAACTGCAGCTTGCCTTCCTTGCCGTATTCCTTGAGCCAATAGTCGTAGAGTTTCTTGGCCTCGCCCTGCGGGTCGCGCTTCCAGGTGTCCGACATCCTGAGGTCGGTCGTGTACTCGTTCATGAATGCCTTGAGTTCGTCCGGACCCGGGGTGTACGCCTCCTTGCACTTGCAGAGGCGCTTTGCAAGGCGCTGCGCAAGGATACCGATCAGTGCATCGGCGAAGTTGAATGGATCCATCCCCATGTCGAGAAGCCGGATAACCGCTTCCGGCGCGGAGTTCGTGTGCAGAGTCGCAAACACAAGGTGGCCCGTAAGCGATGCCTCAATCCCGATGTGCGTGGTTTCGGCATCTCGCATCTCGCCAACCATGATGATGTCCGGATCCGCCCGGAGAAAAGCCTTCATCACCATCGCGAAATCCATGACTTTTTTGTTGACCTGGACCTGCCTGAGTCCCTTCTGGGTGATTTCGACGGGATCTTCCGCGGTCCAGATCTTTGTGTCCGGCGTGTTCAGGAAGCCGAGGACCGAGTGCAGCGTGGTCGTCTTCCCTGAACCGGTCGGTCCGCATACGAAGAACAGACCGTAAGGCTTGGAAACCGCATTCTTGAGATTCTCGCTGTTGTGGGTTGTCAGCCCGAGCTTGTCGATCGGTATCGGCTCCCCAGCCGCCAGGATACGCATGACGATGTCCTCGACGCCACCGGTCGTCGGAATCGTTGCCACGCGCAGCTCGATGTCGAGCGGGCCAAATTTCTTGAACTTGATCTTGCCGTCCTGCGGCTTTCTCTTTTCCGAAATATCAAGATCGCACATGATCTTGAGTCGCGCGACGATCGCACTGCGGTACGAAGCCGGGACCTCAATGTACGGGGCGAGCGAACCATCCCTGCGAAACCGGATCTCGGTCTTGGCCTTGCCGGGATACGGCTCGATGTGGATATCGGAAGCACCCTGGTTGTAGGCATCGATCACGATCTTGTTCACCAGCTTTACCAGCTCGTTGTCCGCCGCTGCGGAAACTTCGTCGTTTGCGCCTTCGACGGCGTCCCCCTCCTCGTCACCGAGGCTGGACAGCAGGTCATCAATATCCCCGCCATTGTCGACTTCCACGCCGTAAAACAGGTTACAGGTCTCCTTGAATTCCTTCTGCGTTGTCACCCGGTAAAGGATCTTTGCCTTGGGGAACACATTGGACGCGATCCGGGAACTGCGAATCCGCTCCGGGTCAAGGCAAAGCACGATCAGCCCGTCCTTGCCGTCGTCAATGGGAAGCCACTGGTTCTCGTCCACGTATTCGCGTTTGAGGTTCTTCAGCAGGTCCATCGGCTTGATGCGATCCGCCTTGAACGGCTCGTAGGGCACGTTGAAAAACTTGGCGAGCGCGGCCCCGATTGCCGGGATCTTAACCTGGAACTCGTCGACAAGAACCTGCTCGATGTCGACCGCCTTCTTGCGCGCCGAGCGCGACGCCAAGTCGAATTCTCCCGCGGAAAGAACCGCATCCGAAATCAGGTAGTCATACTTGGTCTTTACCTGCTGCGGCTTCTGGCGCTGCTTGAACGCAATCGCGAGGGTTTGCGCAATCTCCGCAACCCCCTCCTCGGTGAATGCGCCGAAGGGCACACCCGCTTTGTTGTTGATGATCTGTATTACGCCGATCAACTCGTTGTTCTGCTGGTCGAGCACGGGCGCAACGAGGACTTGCTTTGTCCGGTACCCTGTTCGTTTGTCGACCTCCTGCAGGAACCGCAGATTGGGATTGATCGCCTTGAGCTCCGCCTCGTCGTACACGTCGCGGATGTTGATGGCCTTCTTCGCCAGTGCAACATAGCCGGCAATCGAATGCTCGGCGATCGGCAGCTTCAGATCCTTGAAAGAATTCAGCCCCGTCTTGAACTTGGAGACAATCGACTGTTTGTCCTCGCCTACGGAATAAATCGTAAGGCGATCGGCATTGAACAGAGTGCAGATGTCGGCGCTTACCTCAAGCATGATCTCGTCGACGTTGTTTGTCGCATGGATCTTGTTGGTAACTACCTGAAGCTGTTTCTGAAACGCCAGCCGGGCCTGAACATCACCTTGCGGCGCTGCCGGTTGATTGAGTACAGCACTCATCGCTTACCTCCGATTCAGAGCATATAAAACATCACTGCGCATAGCCCCTCATCCTAGCCCTACCCGACCCACAATTCAACAAGCGCATTGATTCATAACAGAGTTTCCGGACATCGAGCCGGTTTCGGGACGTTGTCCGCCTTGTCTACGACCCGGTCATACCCCATCACCGGCCGGACCTCAGAAATCGAGCACCGAGTTCGGCCTCACTTCGTCTTGAAGGTGGTAACGCCATCCCAACCCGGTATCGGCGGGGAAGCGCGCATCTGCGCTATCCGGGCAGAGAATTCCTTGTAGAGCTTGTGATCCGGATTCATCCGCGCAAGATTGAAGATCGTCAGTTCGGCCTGATCCCACTCCTGGGCGCGGTACTGCCTCAGGCACTGGTGCCATAGCCGGATCTCGTCGAGAACCGCCTTGTCGACCGCGCCCTCGAACCCGACGGCCTCGTAGATTGACACCGGTTCGTCCTTGCCTTTCACCTTGACGCGGTCGAGCTCGCGGAAAACCCCATCCTTCACTAGATCGCGGGTTTCCTGTCCGACGATCACGCCTACGCCGTACTCCCGGGTCAGCCCTTCGAGACGGGAACCAAGGTTCACCGCGTCTCCCATGACCGTGTACGCTCGGCGCACCTTGGATCCCATGTCACCAACACTCATGGTTCCGCTGTTCACGCCGATGCCGATCCGGATCGGGGGCCAGCCGCGTGACTTGATCAGTTCATTGATCTCCAGCAACCTAGCCTGCATGCCGAGCGCGGCGATCACGCCTTGCCGTGCGTGCTCCGGATCGTCGACGGGCGCACCCCAGAACGCCATGATGGCGTCGCCTATGTACTTGTCCAGAGTCCCGCGGTGGTCCCGAATTACCAGGCTCATCGAGGTCAGGTATTCGTTTATGAATGCAGACAGGTCCTTCGGCGTGAGCGTTTCGGAGATCGAAGTAAAGCCCACGATATCGGAAAACAACACTGTCAGCTGTTCGCTGCGCCCCTCCATGCTGTACTTCTCCGGATCCCGCGCCATTTTGTCGACGAGTTCCGGCGGCACATACTGGCCGAAGAGTTCGGTGAACTGGCGTTTCGAGCGCGATTCTACGAAATAGCCATAGGCCATGTTGATCGTGAAAAGAGCCACAGTCATCGCGAGCGAGGCGGCCAGTGGCAGGACAAGGCCGGCCCCGCTCCACACGACCAGATTTAGTCCGATGATCAACACCATCGCAAGAATCGATACGACCATCGCGCGCAACGGCCCGAGGATGGGCACCAGGAATGCGAGCGTTACACCACCGATCAGCAGCAAAATCACTTCCGCACCAAGCATGTATGCGGGCTTTTCCTTGATCGTGTGGTCCAACATTCCACCAATCAGGTTCGCATGTACCTCCACCCCCGGATAGACGCTGTCCACGGGCGTGGCTCGATAGTCGAGCAGACCAGGCGCAGTCGTGCCCACGAGGGCGATCTTGCCTTTCAGTGAACCGGCCGGGATCCTGTCGGCCAAGACGTCGGCCAGCGAGATGTAACGAAAGCTGAACTTACCTCCTCGGTACGGAATCAGCGCACTGGCCGTTTCATCGACAGGAATCTTCAAGGGCCCCACTTTGAGCCACTCGAGGCCAGCATAGCCCTTGTGCATGAGTCGATCCGCGGGATATCCCGGTTCGACCTTCGGAAACCCGAGCAGGGTCCTTACCACAGCAAGTGAAAGTGCCTCGTAAAAATTGCCTTCATACTCGGCGATCATCGGCACCCGCCGGACTACGCCGTCGGTATCTACGAGTGGATTGAAATGACCCGCATTGGCGGCACTTTTCTGGAACTGTGCCAGGTTGCCGCCGTAACCGACCCACGACGTGAACGAGATGTTGCGGCCGGCAAAGGTGCCCGCCGAAAGGACAGGTGCGGGCAGGGCCGCAATTTTCTTGGCCTCCTTGTCGCTGTTCAGGTAATAGCCGAGAACTACGGGGCGGCCCTTTATTGCCTTGGCGAAGAGCCCGTCATTGTCCAAAGACGGCCTGAGCTTGTCGTAAATCTCGGAGAATCCCTGCACCTGCTTCAGTTCATTTCCGACCAGGGCATCCAGCTGCTTAATCCCTGAACTGTAGTCAGCTTCCGCGAACACCACATCGAACGCCACGATCGCGATCTGATACTGGTCGAACAGTTTGGTTATCAGGTTGGCCATGACGTCGCGCGGCCATGGCCAGCGCGCGACTTCTTGCAGGCTCTTCTCATCGATGTCGAGAATCACGATACGTTCGTCCACCCCGCCTGGCATCGTCAGGCGGAGTCGCGTATCGTAAATAATATTGTCCAGCTGGGTGATGATCCCCACCTGGTAGAACTTCGCGGCATGGCCGACGAACAGCATGACTATCGCCAGACCGCACGCGATCCGGACGATATGCTGTTTCACTTGGCCTCGAGTGCTGCCTGCAGCCGGGATAGGTTCAAGACTTGATGAAGAATTCCATCTTCACACCGGCCAGTTCAATCAGGTCATGATCCTTGAGCGCGTGAGGCGCCGTTCCGATGGACTTGCCATTGACGTTTGGCTGTGTCGCCCCTTCCACATGGGTGATGAAGTAGCCCTGCGGACGACGCGTAAGCACCGCAACCTGCACGCCCGGTTTACCAAGCGTGGTTAACGGCTTCGTCAGTTCAAGTTCCTTGCCCGCGCTGGCCCCGGAAATGATCTGGATCGCACCCAGCGGCTGCGCGGGGCGCGGTGGCGGAGGCGGTGCAGCCGGGACTGCCGCCGGCGCAGGGCCCGGCTTTTCAGAAGTGCCTGCCGCGTGGGCTGCTGTTCCGACCGCCTGCAGCGCAGCGACCCGCGCCGCTTCAGCAGCTTGAGGCTGGGAGCCTCCCGCGGCCATCGCCTTTGCCTGTTCTGCAGCAGCCCGCATGGCGGACGGGCGGAGCACCATCGTCTTCTCGAAATCGGCCTTTTCAGCCGGCTGGGCGGCACCGGGTTCCGCGATGTATTTAAGCTTGTATTTTCCGAGCTCCACCACATCGTTGTTTTGGAGGAAATGCTTCTTGACCGTGTTTCCGTTGACCAGTGTTCCGTTTGTGCTTCCCAAGTCCTCCAGAAACGAGTCATTCAAGATCGTGACGATCACTGCATGTTCGCCGCTCACCGCGAGATTGTCGATCTGGATGTCATTGTGCGGTTTGCGTCCAATGGTGGTGCGTTCCTTTGTCAGAGGAATCTCCTTGAGCACCAGACCATCCATGCTGAGTATCAGTTTCGCCATAACGGACCCCGAAAGGTTATTTTAACCACGCGAAAAACTTGGACATGGCGCCTCGCGCAGCCGGATACTCCTTGAGGACTCTGACAAGTATAACCGAGACATTATCGCGCCCCCCGTTGTCATTTGCCATCTGCACAAGCTGCTGCGTCGCAAGCTTTAGATTCCCGCCAAGCATCGACAACGTCATGCTGATGTCCTCGTCGGAAACCATGTCGCAGAGTCCGTCGGAGCACAGCAGATAGATGTCGCCTACCTTCGCGTCATACTCGTGTATTTCCGGCTCGACCAGCGGGTCGATGCCAAGCGCCCTCGTCACGAGGTTCTTGTGTGCCGCCGTCTTGGCCTGCTCCGCCGTAATCAGGCCCGAATCAATCTGTTCCTGAAGGAGCGAATGGTCGCGCGTCACCTGACTGAACTTCTCCTCCCGCATCATGTAGACCCGGGAATCGCCCAGATGCCCGACCATCAGCTTGTTGTCATAGAACAGGCAGACAATCAGGGTCGTACCCATGCCGGCGTACTGTGGCTGGCTTTGAGCCGCCTGGTAGATGGATGTGTTTGCCTTGAGAATCTGCTCACGAACAATGCGCGTCGCCAGGATCTGGTTGTCCTCACCCAGTTCGTACGGCTGGGCTTTGGTAAGGATCTGGGCGATTTCGGTGGTAATCACCGTGGTCGCCATTCCGCTGGCGACTTCACCCGCGTTATAGCCTCCCATGCCGTCGGCCAAGACAACGAGGCCATTGGCCGCATCCGAGGCAATCGAGTCCTCATTGTGGGAGCGCACCATCCCGGGATCAGTGGCGCTCGATATTTCCAGTATTTGGGTCAGGTCCATTCAAGCCTTAGAGCAGGATGTCGACCCCGCCTGAGGCGGTATCGGTAGTGGGAAGTGCGGCGCCGCCAGCGGCTTCGCGGAGCGCAGCCGCGAACTCCTCCCCGGTCTGGAAGCGGACATCTGGATCCTTGTCCATGGCGCGATCAAGAAAGGCAACGATGCTCGGAGTAACATTTCGGTTAATCATGAAAATATCGGCGGGACGTTCATTGGCAATCTTGAACATCAACTGCACCATCGAATCTCCCTCAAACGGGAGTTTGCCACAGAGCATCTGGTAGAGACTAACCGAGAGTGAGAAAAGGTCGGATCTCCCGTCGATTTTCTTTCCTGCCAGCTGCTCGGGCGACATGTAAGAGGGGGTGCCAAGGACCATCCCGGTCTTGGTTTTCGAGCTGTCCGTCAGTCTGGCGATCCCGAAATCGGTCACTTTCACGGTATCCGAGTCAAGGTCGTACATGATATTGGCCGGCTTGATATCCCGGTGCACCACAGCCTGTTTATGCGCGTATCCCAGCGCATCTGCGGTCCGGGCGATGATCGAGACCACGCGGTCGATCGGCAGAAGGTTGTCCGGCTTGGTAAACGGCGCCAGATCCCCGCCCTTGAGCAGTTCCATGGCGATAAAGGCCAGATCGTGCTCTTCGCCCGCGTCGTAAATCGTGACGATGTTCTGGTGCGCCAGCCGGCCGGCGGTCTCTGCCTCGCGGAAGAATCGTTCCTTCACCTCGGCCAACTCGTCTGCCTCGAATTCCTGGGAAAGAGCCATCGTCTTGATCGCTACAACCCGGCCGATCTTAGGGTCCTTGCCAAGATAAACGACGCCCATGGCGCCTTTTCCGAGTTCCTTTTCGACCTGGTAACGGCCGAGCATCGGCTTCTCTTCCGCCCCCGCCCCCTCCCCCACGATGCTCGTGTTCGTGCGCCCCCCCGAGGAGCCGCCTAGTATGACGGTCTCAGACAGCTGCTTTGCGCGGGAAAGTTTGGTTTCGATATCGCGAAACTTGGGGTTGAATCCCGCCATATGGCGAAACACCCCTTCCGCCTTCGCAAATTGGCGCTTGCGCTCGAAATCCAGCGCCAGATTGTAGAGATTGTCCATCAACGGGTCGGACAAAGGTACGAGGCGGAACTTGTCCCACGCCATGTCCAGCTGCCCCTGCCCCTGATAGGCCAGACCGAGCATCCGATTCGATTCAGCTGAACTTTCGTCCGACCTCACCTTGGCCCGCTCAGTCACAATGAATCGCTTGGTGATCAGGGCGACGTGGCCGACAAGCAGGAGCGCGCACGGCACCATCAGCTGGATCCAGATGCCTTGTGTGGTCATCAGCACGAAATGAACGACCAGCAGCGTGACCAGGATCCCCGCCGTTATAGCCGCACCCGCACCCGCCTTTAATCTTGGAAGCACCAGGATGAGGTAAGCGGCAATAAGCAGAAATACCCCCTTTTCGGCCGCGAACCCCCAGGTGGGTGCGACGAAGAAATGCTCCTGCAAAATCGACGATACGGCGTGGGCAAGTGTCAGCACCGGCGGCATCGCCGGCGATACCGGCGTTACCGATGTGGTCCCCACGCCGGCCGCAGTCGCGCCAATCAGAACGATCTTGTCGGCATACTTTTGCGCTGCAATCTTGCCCGTGTAAACGTCGTAGAAGGAGTCGGCCTGGAACGCGGGCTTTCCGTCACGATCCTTGTAGAAATAGGTGTACATCTGCAGAAGCGGATCAGTGCTGATCCTCAACTTGCCCAGGGTAACGCCCTCCCCGAGGCGGATCTTGATATCGGCCGGCCCCAGATTGAGGCTGCGCGCCGCAATCATCATCGAGAGGGAAGGGTAGTACTGGTCAAAATGCTGAAGCACCAGTGGCTCGCTGCGAATCGCCCCGTCGATATCCGGGATCGCGTTCAGATGCCCGAGCCCTACGACCGCGGTACCCATGGCTTCGACGGGGAATTGGACGCTGGACGTTGGCACTGGCAGATTGCCTTCGGCACCGCCCGAGCTTCCGGCGATCGCGTTTCGCGTCACGAATCCGGGCAGAGGTTTGTCCGGCTTTCCGCGCGGCTCACCCAGCGTAAACAACATCGGCAGCAGCACGTTTCTTGCGCGTTCGAAACTGTCCGCGAGCCTGCGATCCGTGTTCAGGGCGGACTCTGCCTCGCGCAGAAGCGAGACAAACTGCCCCAGTTCGCCTGTCGTCGCCCCGATCGCGGCAACAGGCGCGGCCCCTGACGCGACGTTCGCAACAGCCGCACCCGCAACAGATTGCACCGCTGCCGGACTGCTGCCGGCAGCCTCGAGCAGCTTGAGAATGTACTTGTAACCCGGATCGATCTGCGGTTCCGGGAAGAACACGGTATAACCGATCACCTTGGCCTTCGCGGCACCCAGAATATCGGTCATCTTGGCGTGGATATCCCTCGACCAAGGCCAGCGCCCAAGGTTGGCGATAGACGCATCATCGATGGCAATGACCGCGACCCGATCGAACGGGGTGCGCGAGGAGGACACCACTCCCATGTCGTAGGCCTTGCGCTCCAGACTCTGCAGCAAGTCGCTGTTGCTCATGAGCAGCATGACTAAAGCGACAACGAGGCCAAAAAACCAGTCGGTCTTCCAGAAGCCGAATTTCATTGGCTCTCCCTGGTCTTGTTCTTGGCTGTCGGCGGAAGGGTCAGGAAAATTTTACGCGTATCAAGCGATCGGATACAGGAAAATCGCCTGTAAATTCAACCGTAAGCAGGATCTGCGGGCCGACGCTGAACGCGCATTTCGGCACACGATACTGCAGATATGAACGCGCATTTCTGGCCCTCTCCCCCTGCAAAAGCATTGCGACTTCCGACAACCCCCCAGAAAACAGAAGCCTAATCGTCATTCTTACAGTTAAGTGTAAGCTCCGTCAAATATTTTCGGGAAAATGGGTAGGCCGGCGACTGCCCTCAAAAGTCGCTGGCGGACCGGGAAATTGGCGCGAAGGAGCGCCTCAGGTGCCGAGGATCGTTCCTGGCTTGATACCTGCCGAGGCGGCAAGTTCTGCGGCCGAAATCTTCTTCCCGTCACCCAGTTTTGCCTTGAATACCTCTATCCGTCCGCCTTGCGCGGTGACCGTGATGCTTTTTTCACCGACTTCCACAACCTCGCCGATCTTGCCCTTGACCGTGCCGAAAGTGCGCACAGTGTGCTTGCGCGCGTCGAACACCTGAAGCTTTACGCCATTCAGCGTAGTCCAGGAGCCCGGGGCGGGATTGCAACCCCGGATCAGGTCATAGACGAAATCAACGTGGCTTGACCAGTTGATACGCGACTCCGCCTCGCGGCACCAGCCTTCATAGCTCGCCAGTGACTCATCCTGGGTCTGTTCGCGATGCTTTCCGGAAACCACGAGATCCGCCGCCTCCAGCATTGCCGCCACGCCCATCGGAAAAAGCCGGTCAAAGTAGACCGACCCCAGGGTATCGTCAGGTCCGACAGGCGTCTCCTTCTGCAAAATGACGGGTCCCTCGTCCAGCCCGTCGTTGGGCCGGAAGATCGTCAGTCCGGTGACACTCTCACCCTTGATGATCGGCCAGTTGATCGAAGACGGGCCGCGAAACTTCGGCAGCAGCGACGGGTGATATTGGATCGTGCCGTTCTTCGGAATCTTGACGAACTCCTGCGGTGCGAACTGAAGGACGAAGGCCATGATCCCGATATCGACGGCAAGCTCCCTCAGCTTCTCGTGCGCCTCCGGTGCCTTGAGAGAGGAGAACTGGAACACAGGCACGCCCTTTTCCTGCGCCGACACTTTGAGGGCGTCGGGCCGCGCACCAGGCTTCTCAGGCGCGCAGAACACGCCGGCCACGGTGTCACCGCGCGCCAGGAAGGCTTCGAGTACCGCCTTGCCGAAATCCTGCTGACCGATGATTGCGATCTTCATGCGCCCTCCTACGCGACTTGCTTGGGTGGAGCGGAAAAAGCGCCCGCCTTCTTCATCTGGCTGACCTTCGCATCGTCATAGCCGAGCACCTCTTTCAGTACTTCCTCGGTGTGCTCGCCGAGCAGTGGGCTGCGCTCGATTTTTGCCGGGGATGCCGACAGCTTGATCGGCATACCGACGTTCCACCACTTTCCGCGCTGCGGATGGTCGAGTTCGACATACATCTGGCGCCCGCGAATATGCTCGTCGGTTGCCAGGTCTTCAGTCGACATGATCGGGCCGCACGGCACGTCCAGCGGGCTCAGGATCGCCATCAGTTCCCGCTTGGTGTGCTTTTCGGCAAACTTGTTGATCAGTGTCCACATGAGCTGCTGGTTCTTGCGCCGCTCCCCAATGCTGCTGAAATGCGGGTCGGTCGCCAGGTCCGGCATGCCGATATCGGGGCCGATGCGCTTTCCGAGCGCCACCCAGACCGCCTCCTGGACCACCACGTAGAGCCAGTCGTTTGCGCCGTGCGGCTTGCAGTGGATGGCGTTGCCCAGTTGGCCGCCGCCCGAGTCGTTGCCGGCGCGTGGCACGTCTCCCATGCCCTTGTAGGTTGGCACGGAGTATTCCGTGAGGTCACCGCGGGTCAGGCGCTGGTGATCACGGAACTTGACCCGACACAGGTTCATCACGCCGTCCATCATTGCCACTTCGACATACTGCCCTTCCCCCGTGCGAGTCGCCTGGTGGAGCGCGGCGAGCAGGCCGATCGCGAGATGCAGGCCGGTACCGGAGTCGCCGATCTGCGCGCCAGTCACAAACGGCGGGCCGTCAGGCACGCCGGTCGTGCTCATCGCTCCGCCCATGGCCTGCGCCACGTTTTCGTACGCCTTGAATTCGGCATACGGCCCCGTGGAACCGAAGCCCTTGATGGAACCCATGACGATTTTTGGATTGATCTCATGGATCTTCTCCCAGGTAAAGCCGAACCGGTCGAGAACGCCCGGGCCGAAATTCTCCATGATGATGTCGCATTTCTTCAGCAGGTCGATGAACACCAGCTTGCCTTCGTCAGACTTCATGTTCACCGTGATCGATCGCTTGTTGCAGTTGAGCATGGTGAAATACAGGCTGTCGGCGTTCGGCACGTCGCGAAGCTGGCCCCGCGTCGCATCGCCCTGCGGAGGCTCGAACTTGATGACGTCTGCGCCCATCCACGCAAGCAGTTGCGAGCATGTCGGCCCCGCCTGGACATGGGTCATGTCGAGAATGCGAACCCCTTTCAGTGCTTCCATGCGTATCTCCAAAAGTTCCGCGGCAGGCGGAAGGCAGCCTGCCAGAGTGCGGGTTTTTCGAACTACTTCTTTTTCGCGCTTTGCGGATTCAGGCTGGTAATGCGCCCGCTTTCGGTGCCGGCCGCTTCGTCGATCACGGCATTGATCAGCGTGGGCCTGCCCGAACGGATCGCCTCTTCCATCGCGCGGCGCAGCTCAGCCGGCGTGGTGGCGTTGGCGCCTACGCCCCCGAAAGCCTCGATCATCTTATCGTAGCGCGCGCCCTTGACGAATACCGTAGGCGCGACGTCCGGGCCGCCGGCCGGATTCACGTCCTTGCCACCATACACACCGTTGTTGTTCAGGATCACCACGCAGACGGGCAGGTTGTAACGGCAGATCGTCTCGACCTCCATGCCAGAGAATCCGAACGCGCTGTCGCCCTCGATCGCGATCACGGGATGACGGCTGACCACCGCGGCTGCGACGGCAAACCCCATCCCGATTCCCATGATGCCCCACGTGCCGACGTCCAGCCGCTTCCTCGGCTTGTACATATCCACGATGCTACGCGTGAAGTCGAGCGCGTTGGCACCTTCGTTGACCAATATCGCATCCGGATTCGCCTTGACGATGTCACGCACCACATTCAGTGCGCTGTGAAAGTTCATCGGCGCCGGATCCTTGGCAAGCGTCTCCGCCATCTTGGCCAGGTTCTTGTTTTTGCGCTCCGCAATCGCGTCGATCCATTCCGCGGGCGGCTTGGACCAGTTCGACCCAAGGCCGGCGAGCAGCGCGTAGACGCACGAGCCGATGTCGCCGACCAGCGGGGCGTCGATGCGAACGTTGCTGTCCATTTCCTGCGGGGAGATGTCGATCTGGATGAACTTCTGTCCTCCCCACGCCTTGTGGTCCCTGCCGCCCCAGGTCTTGCCCTTGCCGTGCGAAAGCAGCCAGTTCAGCCGCGCGCCGACGAGCATCACGACGTCGGCCGCAGGCAGCACATAAGAGCGCGCAGCGGCGGCAGACTGCTCATGGGTGTCGGGTAGCAGGCCCTTGGCCATGGACATCGGCAGGTAAGGAATGCCGCTGCGCTCGACCAGGGCGCGAATGTCGGCATCGGCTTGCGCATAGGCCGCTCCCTTGCCCAGCAGGATCAGCGGGCGCTTGGCGCCACGCAGCAGGTCGAGCGCGCGTTGCACCGCGTCGGGCGCGGGGATCTGCCGCGGTGCCGGGTCGACGACCTTGATAAGTGAGTTCCTGCCGGCTTCGGCATCCATCGCCTGGCCGAATAGCTTGGCGGGCAGGTCGAGGTAGACCCCGCCGGGCCGACCCGACACCGCGGCGCGGATCGCGCGCGCGATTCCGACGCCGATATCCTCGGCGTGCAGCACGCGGAACGCTGCCTTGCACAGGGGCTTGGCGATTGCCAGCTGGTCCATCTCTTCGTAGTCGCCCTGCTGCAGATCCACGATCTCGCGTTCGCTGGACCCGCTGATGAGAATCATCGGAAAACAGTTGGTCGTCGCATTGGAAAGTGCGGTCAGGCCGTTGAGGAAGCCGGGCGCCGATACTGTCAGGCAGATCCCGGGCTTCTGCGTCATGTAACCCGCGATGGCCGCAGCATTGCCGGCGTTCTGCTCGTGGCGGAACGAAATCACGCGCATGCCCTCAGCCTGCGCCTTGCGGGCGAAGTCGGTAATCGGTATCCCGGGCAGGCCGAAAATCGTATCGATGCCGTTGATTTTCAGCGCGTCGATGACGAGGTGAAATCCGTCGGTAGTTTCCTGCGATGCTGCATCGGTTGTCATGCTTGGATGCCTCGTCATTTGTGTTTCCGCAGTACCCATTGCGGCCTCCTGTGCGTTGCTACCACCATGAGCTGCTACCGGAACCAGCCTTTTTGTGTAGGCAGGTATGTTAGGCAGGCGCCGATCGGGCAACCTTGACTGCGGTCAAGGTTTTTTCGTCTAAAATACGCGCCCGGCCCGCCCACGCGTCCCGCCGCAATGGCATCGATCGCGAACCACCCGCAAAACAATACTGTCCGGTTGCAGCTCAAGCAGAATCTCGTCCTCGGCGACATGTCGCCGGCCGACTGGGACGAACTGGAGCCGTTGCTCGACATCGCCGATTACGGCAAGGGAGAACTGCTGGTCCGGCAGGGCGACACCGAAATGGAGCAGTTCTTCGTGCTCGACGGAATGCTGAAGCGGGTGGTGTCCAATTCCGAGGGCCACGAAATGATCCTGCGTTTCGCCGCCGAAACCGACATGGACACTTCTTACGCCGCCTGGCGCCTCAAGACACCGGTTCCGTACTCGATCGTCGGAGTCACGAAAGTGCGTACCGCAAAAATCTCCATGCCACTTTGGGTCGAATTCCTCGACCGCCACGAGCAGGTCAAGTCACGCTTCGAGTACGAGGTCATGAAGCTGATGTCCGAGGTCATGGCGCACACCATCACCCTGCACCTTCTGGACGCCCCCGGCCGGTTGCTGCGCTTCCAGCGAAAGCATCCCGAACTCAGCGGCCGGATCCCCAAAAAGGAACTTGCCGCCTATCTCAACCTGACGCCAGAAACGCTATCGAGGCTGAAGCAGAAGCTGCTGGACTAGCTTACCTGCCGCGCAGTCTGGCGCGCACAGCGCCCAGAATCGGCCAGCACAACAGGAACAGCGCGAGGCCCGTCAGGCCACCCACTAGAGCGTTGGAAAAGAATATCGACACGTCCCCCTGAGAGAACAACATTGCCTGGCGGAAAGACGCCTCGGCGCGATCGCCCAGCACGATCGCCAGCACCAGCGGCGCAAGCGGATAGTCGAGCTTTTTGAAAACGTAACCCACGATCCCGAACAGGATCATCATCCACACGTCGAATATCGCGTTATGCACCGTGAACGCACCGATGGCACAGATCACCATGATCACTGGCGCAACGATCGCAAAGGGTATGCGCAGGATCGCCGCAAACAGCGGCACGCAGGTCAGCACCACGATCAGCCCCGCGATATTGCCCAGATACATGCTCGCGATGAGGCCCCAGACGAAATCCTTCTGCTCGACGAACAGCAAAGGGCCTGGCTGCAGTCCCCAGATGAGCAGCCCGCCAAGCAGTACAGCCGCCGTCGGCGACCCGGGCACGCCGAGAGTGAGCATGGGCAGGAGCGCCGCGGTTCCAGCAGCGTGCGCGGCCGTCTCCGGGGCCACGACACCTTCGACCATTCCCGTGCCGAATTTATCGCCGTCCTTGGAAAACCGCCGAGCGACCCCGTAGCTCATGAACGAAGCAGGTGTCGCGCCGCCGGGAACGATCCCCATGAAGCAACCTACCGCGGAGGAGCGCAGCGAGGTCAGCCAGTACTTCGGCAGTTCCCTCCACGTTTCTATCACCACGCGCATGTTCATTTTTGCCTTCGTCCCGCGGAACTCCAGGCCTTCCTCCAGCGTAAGCAGGATTTCGCCTATACCGAACAAGCCGATCACGGCTACGAGGAAGTCGAACCCGCTGAGCAGTTCCGTCTGGCCGAAGGTCAGCCGAAGCGCGCCGGTGACGGGGTCGGTTCCGACTGCCGCCAGAGCGAAGCCGAGCATCATGGACACGATAGTCTTGAACGGCGCCTCTTTGCTCATGCCCACGAAAGCGCAGAAGGTGAGCAGGTAGACCGCAAAGAACTCCGCCGGCCCGAACTCGAGTGCGAACTTGGCGACCATCGGCGACAGGAACGTAATCATGACCACGGCGACCAGCGCGCCGACGAAGGAGGACGTAAACGCGGCCGTGAGCGCTTCGCCGGCCCGGCCCTTCTGGGCAAGAGGATACCCGTCGAAGGTGGTCGCGACCGACCACGGCTCTCCGGGGATGTTGAACAGTATCGAGGTGATCGCCCCGCCGAACAGCGCGCCCCAGTAGATGCACGACAGAAGAATGATCGCCGACGTGGTCCCTCCCGGGGACTGTGCCATCGAAAACGTGAGCGGCAGAAGGATTGCCACCCCGTTTGCGCCACCCAGACCCGGCAGCACGCCGATGATTACCCCGAGGATTACGCCTGCGAACATAAGCACGAGGTTCTTGAACGTCAGGGCAATCGCAAATCCCTGCATCAGCGAGTTGATCTCATCCATCCCAGTCAACCCTTAGTTGAGACCCAGAGCCGCTTCGAGCGGTCCCTTGGGCAACGGGATTCGGAACCACATCTCGAAGACGAGGAAGAAAAACACGCTGTTTCCAATGCTGACAAGCGCAACTTTCCACCACGGATATCTTCCTAGCCAGCGCATGAAGAAGGCAATGAACACGGTGGATGCAAGGTACAGGCCCAGCGTTGAAATCACGCCCGCATACACCGCCGTCGGGATCAGTACTTTCATCACGAGCTTGAGTTGCCCGTACTCGACAAAAACAGACGCTTTTGCGGGTTTCAACAACAGTGCCCGCACCAGATTCACGGCGCTCGCGACGCAAAGCATCACGCCGATATAGAAGGGAAAGTAGCCCGCCTGTGGGCCGTCGTCGGCCCACTTCGCTCCCAGCCGCGCGCTGTCGTAGATTACCAGGGCGCCAAGCGCGAGGACGATCAGCGCAACGCCGATCTCCACGCCCTTGGTGCCGATGGAGGCGTTGCTGTTGGTTTTTTGTTTCATGCCTCGTCCCTGCGCCGCCGCGCAAAAGCGCGGCGGCTCTTCGCCGTTATTTTGCTGCAGGTGCGGCCATGAATCCTGCCTTCTTCATGAGGCCGATGTGGCGCGCCTCCTCTTTTGCCACCCAATCAGCAAAGTCTTTCCCGGAAAGAGCGGTCTGGTTGAACGCGCCCTTCTCCATGAAGTCCTTCCATTCCGGCGTCTCGCGCACTTTCTTCAATACATCGACGTAGTACTGCACCTGCTCGGGCGTGACGCCACCGGCCATGAAGATCCCGCGCAACATGAGGTAATCGACGTCAAGGCCCTGTTCCTTGCAGGTCGGGATGTCGGACCAGGCCATTGTTTCGCTGACCTTAGTCTTGTACGGCATGCGCTTGGGGTCGAAAACGCACAGCGCCCTGAGCTTGCCGGCTCGCCACTGCGCCACGGCTTCGATCGGATTGTTGACTGTCGAATCAACGTGGTTGCCGACCAGCTGCACGGCGACGTCGCCGCCGCCGCGGAACGGGATATAAATGAATTTCGTGCCGGTCGCCTGCTCGATTGCGGCGGTGATGATCTGGTCTTCCTGCTTGGCGCCTGTTCCCGCCATCTTGAATTTGTTCGGTCCCGCCTTCTTGACGGCGTCGATGTACTCTTTGGACGTCTTGTAGGGCTTTGAGGCATTCACCCACAGAACGAACTGGTCCAGCGCCATCATCTGCACCGGAGTCAGGTCACGCCAGTTGAACGGCGTGCCTTGCGCGAGCGGCGTCGTGAATAGATTCGAGAGCGTGATGATGATCTTGTGCGGGTCGCCAGCGGCACCCTTGACATCCAGAAACCCCTCGGACCCCGCACCCCCGCCCTTGTTGACGACAACCATCGAGGTCTTGACCAGTCCGTGCTTGGCGATGATTGACTGGATTACGCGCGCCATCTGGTCGGCGCCGCCGCCAGTACCTGCCGGCACGATGAACTCCACCGTCTTGGTTGGCTCCCATGCTGCGTAGCTGGCGAGCGGCAATCCCGCCATGGCGACCGCCGCAAGCCCGGCGCACAGCCCTTTGCTGAATTTCTGTGTCATTTTCCTGCCTCCTTTTTATGAAACTGCCCCGTACGCGTCCTGAGCTGTCCGTACGCGTCGTGCGGCGAACCGTCTGTGTGTGGTCCTGCCGCGTTGATCGTTCCCCGAATTGTGCTTACGCTCCCGAGTATCTCACTTGATTGCTATCAACAAAAACCGCATTGCGTAGTTCATCCTTTGCCGGCATCCCCTACCGCCCGCCCTGCCTCAGCCCGCCTCGCAAGCCAGGTGCCGTAAGCCACGACGAAAGCCGCGCCCAGCGCCCCCGCAAGCAGTTCCAGCGATAACCCGCCGATATGCGGCTTTCCGGCTGCATCGAACGCGATTCCGGCAGCGCTCTGCCAGTCTTTCAGCGCGATGTCTGTAACCAGCATTTCCCCCGCCACCATGCCGATCAGCGCGGCGCCGACGGTGATGATCACCGGGAAGCGCTCCATGAGCTTGAGCAGCAGCGTCGCACCGAAGATCACCATCGGGATGGAAATCGCGAGCCCGAGGACCAGCAGGGTCATGTTTCCTGCCGCAGCCGCGGCCACCGCGATGACATTGTCGAGGCTCATCACCAGATCGGCGATCAGGATCGTCTTGATCGCGGCAATCAGGTTATCGCTGGACTCGATGTCGTCGCCACCGTCGTCCTCGACCAGCAGCTTCACCCCGATCCAGAAGAGGAGCAGGCTGCCGACAAGCTTCAGCCAGGGCAGCCCCAGGAGCTGCACGGCGAACAGCGTGAGCACGATCCGCATCACGATCGCCGCCCCCGAACCCCAGAATATCGCCAGCTTCTGCTGGCGTGCCGGCAGCGACCGCGCCGCAAGCGCGATCACGACCGCGTTGTCACCGGAAAGCACGATGTTAACGCCAATGATCTTGGCCAGTCCCAGCCAGAAATCGTACGAGCCGAGCATTTCGAGCATCTGTGCAAACTCCCGCTTCGAGGTGCGCGAATTTTACCGGGTGTCAGAACAGGCCGACGACCTTTCCGTCCACGAAGTCGATCTTGTTGGCCGAGGGCACCTTGGGCAGGCCGGGCATCGTCATGATGTCGCCGCAGACCATTACGACGAACTCCGCACCAGCCGCGAGGCGGACTTCGCGCACATTGACCACGTGGTCGACGGGCGCGCCGCGCAGCGAGGCGTCCGTGGAGAACGAGGACTGGGTCTTGGCCACGCAGACGGGGTAGTGGCCGTACCCGTCCTCCTGCAACTTCTTGATCTGGTTGCGGACCTTGGTGTCCGCCGTGACCTCGGAAGCGCGGTAGATCTTCTTCGCGATCTTGTTGACCTTTTCCCAGAGCGTGTCCTGCTCTTCGTACACGAACTGGAAGTTTGATTTCTGCTCGCACAGTTCGACGACCATGTTTGCCAGTTCGGCCGCACCCTTGCCGCCCTCAGCCCAGTGCGATGCCAGCACGACTGGCACGCCCAGCTTTTTCATGCGCTCGTACAGGAGGTCGAGTTCGGCCTTGGTGTCAGCGTCGAACTTGTTGATCGACACGACGCATGGGATGCCGTAGTGCTTCTGCACGTTCTCGACGTGCCGCTCGAGGTTCACGATGCCCTTGGCAAGCGCATCCACGTTCTCGGTGGTGATGGTCTTCAGGTCAGCGCCGCCGTGGTACTTCATGGCGCGCACGGTGGCCACGATGACAGCCGCCGATGGCCGCAATCCGGACTTCCGGCACTTGATGTCGACGAACTTCTCCGCGCCAAGGTCTGCGCCAAAACCGGCCTCCGTAACCACGTAGTCGGCGAGCTTGAGCGCCGCCTGCGTCGCGATCACCGAATTGCAGCCGTGGGCGATATTCGCGAACGGGCCGCCGTGGATGAACGCGGGGTTGTTCTCCAGAGTCTGCACCAAGTTGGGCTTGAGCGCGTCCTTCAGCAGGACGGTCATCGCGCCATGGGCGCTCAGGTCGCGCGCGCAAACCGGCTTCTGGTCACGCGTATATCCGATGACGATGTTGCCGAGTCGCTTCTTAAGATCCTCGATCGATGTCGCGAGGCAGAAGATAGCCAAGACCTCGGAGGCGACGACGATTTCGAAGCCGTCCTCGCGAGGATAGCCGTTGGCCGTCCCGCCCAGCGCCACCACGATGTCTCGCAGCGCGCGGTCGTTCATGTCCAGGACCCGCTTCCACTGGATCCGGCGGACATCGATACCCAGTTCGTTGCCATGGCTGATATGGTTGTCAATCAGCGCAGCGAGCAGGTTGTTGGCCAGCTGGATCGCGCCGAAATCACCGGTGAAATGCAGGTTGATATCCTCCATCGGGACCACCTGCGCGTAGCCGCCGCCCGCCGCCCCGCCCTTCACGCCGAACACCGGCCCGAGCGAGGGCTCGCGCAGGCAGATCACGGCCTTCTTGCCGATGTAGTTAAGCGCGTCGCCCAGGCCCACGGTGGTCGTGGTCTTGCCTTCGCCCGCCGGGGTGGGGCTGATCGCAGTGACCAGGATCAGCTTGCCGTCCTTGCGGCCCTTCAGCGTCTCCAGGTACTCGAACGAAACTTTCGCCTTCGTATGGCCATACGGTTCCAGGTGTTCCTCGGCAATCCCGAGTTTGTCCTGGGCAACTTTTGCGATGCGCTGCAGCGTGGCTTTTTGTGCGATATCGATATCGGAAGGCATGGAAGGTCCCCTGCTTGGATTTTTATCAGTGGGGAGCACTATGGTCGCTCGAGTCGCGCGCCTCATTGACGCCGGTCAAGAGGCTCACCAAAGGCCCCTGCTTGCGAGCCAGCGGCCCCGACCGCGACCAGCGACGGCTTATTTATTCAGCCGGACACTACATTTCAGCCCAGCGGGAATCTTGTTTCCGGGATTCGGCATTTGCAGCCGAATCCCGAAGGTCCCGCTCGCCGCATCGATGAGTTTGTCGACCGTGACAACCGTAGCTTTGTAGGAACCGGGGAGCAGTGGCTGCAGGCTGACGGTGCCGGACATCCCGATGCGCGCTGCCCCGTAGGATTCGCTGGGCGCGATGACCTCCACATTCAGCGGATCGATCTTCGCAAGTCGCAGCACCACCGACCTGTCGGCCCGGACCAGATCACCTTTCGTGAGACGTCGTTCTACGACTATTCCGTCCAGCGGACTGACAATAGTGCGAAGTTTCAAATTTTCGAGGTCTCGCTTCAGTTCCTGTTCCCGCAGGCGAACTTCGGTCTCCATATCGTCCTTGTCCTGCGCGGAAATCAGCTGCTTTTGATACAGCACCTCGTTGCGTTCTACCTTCCGTTTCCCGAACTCAATATGTGCCTTGGTCAGTTCCACGGCCGCCGACTCCACACCCGACTGCAGTCGTGCCACGACCTGGCCTTTGCGCACCTCGTCGCCGCGATCAACCAACACCTCCTGAATTACCCCATCGATCGGGCTCCCCACGCTTACCACCAAGTGGGGCTCCAGCAGACAGTCCCAAGCGTTTCGCGACGACTTAGCCTCGGAAGCGCTCGGGAGCGGTGCCCGCAATACTCTGCGCGGCTCAGAGATAGCGTCGCCTTGCCGCACAGGGTTCTGCGCGTGCGCCTGAAAATGGGCGCCCAGTGCAGCTACGAGCGTTAACACCCAGACAAGGTATTTCATGCGTTCTTCCAAATTGTGCTGCGATACAAGGTGGCGATCATTCATTTCGGCCCGAGAACGACAGCGCCTTCGCCATTTGTTGGTCCAGCTTGAGAAGCGCCTTGCGTGTCCTTGTATGGGCACGCTCTGCTCGCTTCTGCGCCTGCCGAATCACAAAGGATCCAAGTATAGCGACCCATCCGGGCCCAAAACCAGATATCAATCGGCCAAAAAATGCCCGGAAAGAATCCCCTGCGAGAGATTTCAGCGAACCTTCGACTGAAAGAATCGACTCAAAATATCCCGGATCACCCTGCCGCGCACAGCGGCCGGCGAGCTGCCTGTCTATTCGCTTGGAATCGTGGCGTTCCGAAAGGATCACGTGCAGGCCCCCGACGTCGGCGACACCTTCATCCAGTTTGATGTCAGTCCCACGCCCGGCCATGTTAGTTGCAACAGTAATCTGGCCACGTTTTCCGGCCAACGCAATGATTGCGGCCTCTTCTCCGTCCTGTTTTGCGTTTAAAACCTGATGCTCCACCCGCAAATCGTTTAGCACGTTGCTCGCCAGTTCTGACTCTGCGACCGAACGAGTTCCAAGAAGTATGGGACGACCAAGCGCGTGTATCTCTCGAACACGATCGGAAATCGATGCCCACTTTTCGGCTTCGGTTACAAAAACCCGTTCGGGCAGTACCTTTCGCTTGCTCGGCCGATTCGTCGGAATGCGAACTACAGACAGTCCGTAAACCGCGCCCAGCTCCGAAGCGACTTCCTTCGCGGTTCCGGTCATTCCGGAAAGATGGAGGTAGCGCCGAAAAAAACGCTGGTAACTAATACGCGCCAGCGGCTCCTTCTGCGCAGTCACTTCACACCCCTCCTTCACCTCGATCAGTTGATGCATCCCGCGCTCCCAAGAGCGGTCGGCCATCACCCTTCCCGTATACTCATCGATGATCTGGATCTTGCCGTCTCGAACGAGATAGTGATCGTCACGGGAAAAGATGTACAACGCGACCAATGCCTGTGTAACGAGCTCCTCGCGGCGCATCAACCCGGCCCAGACGCCTCCGTATTTCTCGCAGATTTCATCCAGGTGGCGGCGACCCTCTTGCGTAAGTACCGCCGTCCTCTCGCTACCGAGGATCGCATAGTCCTCGTTCCGGATTAGCGTTTCCGCAATTTCGATTCCCTGCCGTGCGACGAGCTCCTCATCACCGGACTCGGATGGCGCGGAAATGATCAGGGGCGTTCGCGCTTCATCGATTAGTACGCTGTCCGCCTCGTCAACGATCGCAAAACACAATCCCCTGAGGAGCAAGCGATGGACCCGTGACCCTCGGCCGGCCAGACTTTCCATTCGTAATCTGATCGAGCTGTTCTGAGAGGCCAGGGTAATTCGATCGCGTAAATAATCGAATACAATCACCTTGTTGGTTCCATAGGTGATGTTTCGCGTGTACGCCTGCTTCCGCTGCTCCGGGTTCTGCGTTTCAGTTACGGCGCCGACGCTAAGCCCCAGCGCCTCGTAAAGAGGCGTCATCAGCTCCGAATCACGCGTCACCAGGTAATCGTTGACGGTGATCACGTGTACCGGCACGCCCGCGAGAGCCGCAGTGCAAGCAGGCAATGTTGCAGTGAGCGTCTTTCCTTCGCCAGTCTCCATTTCGGCAACCATGCCGTTCACGAGTATCCAGCCACCGCGCAGTTGGACATCGAAGGGACGCATGCGGAGCGTCAATTCGGCGAGCGAAGAAATCACGGCGAACGTTTGCGCGACTAGATCCGGGCGAAACCCGTCGCGCCGGAGCAACTTTCCCAGATCGCGTGCACGCTCCCTGAGAGCGTCCTGATCAAGTCCGACCAACAGCTTTTCATGCGTGCGTACCGACGCGACAATATCGATCCGACCGATTCGCCACGCGCTCACAGAGCGCGTCATCGCCCCAACAAACCGCTCTCCAATTTCGTCGAGCCAGTTGTCCGGGGGCGCGTCTGCCTGCTCCGGATACACCGGGCGGACGATTGGGAGCAGCGACTTAGTGTCAAACATTGAACTTCTTGAGCAGGACGCCTCTGACCGCCCGATACCACTGATGCGCAAGGGGTTCCGGTCTTCGCTCGAACCGAACGTAGATCCGGCTGCCAAGTGCACTGATTCTGTCCCTATTCTCGATTTCCAGTTCAAAAATAAACATTGTCGTCGCCGCCTTGGATTCCCCCTTGCGAGCCGGATCGGCCGGCGCAGACGGATCAAGCGGTACCTCGCCTCCACCTTGTGCGCTCAGCGCCATGTTGGGCAGCTGATCGGTCGCCGCCGGCACGACCCGGAGAACTGTGCCTGGCAATACCTCCGCAACGCGCTCTACGAGCCGAAGTTGCACACGACGCGTCATCTCGCGAACGATGTCTATATCGCTCTGCGGAACGACCACCTGCACGGTCACCTTGGTGAAGTCGAGGGCATAGCCCAGCAATTCACCTCGATGCACAAACTTTCCAGGCGCGTCATCCGCCTGCGGCATGACAAAGTAACCGTCGCTCGGGCTGCGTATTACAAGGTCACGGAGTCGCTGACGCGCGTTAGTCAGCCGCTCTGAGACCTGCAGGATTTCCTCCGCGATTATGTTTAGTTGCACTCGATCTTCGCGTGCCGCCGCATAGCGCGCCTGCTGCTCAAGCAGTTGCGCCTCGAGTGACTGCACACGCGCTTTCAATTCGGGGTCTTCGGTGAAAATCAACGGATCCCCGCGCCTGACCAGTTGATTGGGCGACGCGACGACCTTCGTAATGAAACCATCTACCGTCGCTCTTACGTGCGTGTTGATCGGCGCGATGGCAACCCCCTCCGAGCGGGTCCAGGATGGCGCGGGAAGCCAGCCGATGGCAATCGCGAGGATTGCAACTGTGAAGCCGGTTACCGTGAGCGCACGGACTCTGCGGCCATGGAGTTCCGAGGACGAGAACAGGTAGGCAAGCTTCTTGCCGAGCGGGACCACCAGCGATGAGTACAACGACCAGACGGCGAACAGAACACCGATCACGAAGTAGCGTTGCGCGACAACAAGCGCGATGGAGATCATTACGAACATCCGATAGATGAACGACGCGATGGCATAGAAGACGAACCAGCGACGCTCCCCCGGTGTGGACTCTTTCGAAACGGCCGTCTTGACTCCGAAAACGTGACGATTTATTAGATAGCCGAGATACTCGTTCGAACGCTGGCCCAGGTTCGGTATTTCCAGGTAATCGGCGAGTATGTAATAGCCGTCAAAGCGAAGCAGTGGATTCGCATTGAATATAAGCGTCGATATGCCCGCCACAATCATTACGTTGTAGGCGACAGCGCGCACCAGGCCGGGCTCGACGTTGATCCATACGAACAGCGCAAGCGCCGCCACGAACAATTCAACCAGCATGCCGGCGGCCCCAACCAGCATTCGGTCTCGCTTCTCCCGCAGCGCAAGCGATGCCGACGCATCCACGTAAGGGATTGGCATCAGCACGAGGAGCATCACGCCCATTTCGTGCACTTCTCCACCGCGCGCTTTGACTGCCGCAGCGTGTCCGAATTCATGGATTATCTTGGCAATCGGAAACACCAAGCCCATCAGGACAAGATTCTGCGCAGACCAGATCCGATCACCCATGTCCTTGGTCAGTTCGGTCCAGTTTGAAGCAGCCAGGACAACTCCCCATCCGACTACAAGCAGCCAGAGGATGGCGCCCCCCAATCCAAACAGGCGATTCGTCAGCGGGCTCATCCAAAGAAGAATCCGGTCCGGATCGAGCAATGGAATACGCAGCGACAGCGGACTCTGGATGTACTGCTTGAGTTTCATGCGTTCCTGCAGAATCTTTCTTTCCTGCAGCTCCTGGATATCGGGCGATGCGTCGGTCTGCAGCACGTCGGCCCTGTGCAGGGCCGCAAGCAGATTGATAACCTCGTCCTGTGTCGGCGCGTTGTCGCCCAGGCGGGTGCAGGCAACATTCCAGATTTCGCGAACGGATCTTTTGCCGTTCATCAACCCGATCACCATGTTAGCTATCGGCGAAAAACGGTGATACCGACCCGTGGCACGATCCTGAAGCACGTACCAGACTTTCCCCCGGTAGACGTGCCTGTGGATGGCAGCGTGGCCGCGCAGGCGTGGAACGACGCTCGCAACCCGGTACCAGGAGGAACTGAACAGGGATTCCACGTTCAGTCCGGAAGGAGGGAATCCGGGCGTTTCATGGCAGGTAAGTCCACAGGAACAGCCTGGCCCAGTTCACCAGTTTGTGCGTCCAGATCCAGATCACCTTTCTGGGTTCTACCTCAATTTTTCCAACCCCTTCCATGCCTGGACGCAAGCGTTGCGTTGCGCCTTCAAGGATAGCCTCCACCCGGAAATAGTTCCGCCCTTCACGTGCGTTAGTGACCGGTGTAACGTTCCTTATGGTGAATGGAAACGTGGCGTCGGTAATCGAACCCAGCACCAAAGCGCCCTTCCTCCCAGTCGCTACGTCCACTATTTCGCCTTCATCCACCTCGAGGATGACCCGGTACGACTGCAGAGGCGTGACTTCAAACAGGACGTCTCCGCGCTTTACCGCAGATCCCAGTGCTTGCGACAAATCCCCTTTGACGATCACCCCATCGAACGGCGCCTTGATGGCCGCACGCGACAGCTGCTCGTCCAGAAGGTTGACCTGCGCGCGTGCCTGTTCGTACAGGGCCTCCGCAATTTGCGCTTTGGCGCGGTCGTGGTTTGCCACAGCCTCCCGATGCTGCTTCAGGTACTGCGCGTATTGGGTTGCCCATTTCAATCGTTCCAGCAGCAAGTCCTGATCGTCGAGCGTGGCGAGAACGGCGCCCTCGGTCGCAACGTCCCCAGCCCGTGCCTTGGCGCTCAGAATATAGCCGTCGAACGGCGCCGCCAGGGTCCGCCTGACCGCCCCCTCAAGCGTTGCATTGGCGGTTACGCGGTAGTCCTGTGTGGCAATGGAAAAGAATCCCACCAGAAACACTGAAACTGCCATGACCAGCTTTCTCTTGATATGACGGGGGCCGATCAATTTTTCCAGCTCGGTCTTGCCCGAATCCAGAAACCTCCGGAACAGCGAGCGCTCGTTGATCTCCTGAATCTCCAGGATCCGCGCAACCACAGCGCCGACAGACTGGCAGAGTTCCACATCGGAATCGAGAAACGGTATGCCGGCAGGACGCTCGAAAGTCAAAGCACCCGCAAATCCTTCCCGACCGACCATGGGCACCGTTAATACCGCTGCAATTCCATTCATGGTCGCCAACTGCTCATGGTCTCTGATAACGACCATCTCGTCGTCGCCGTCCGCTGGATACCTAACCACGGCTTTCTGGTCTATCGCCTCATCCATTGCCGCTCCGACTGCATGGATGAGGTTCATGCGCTTTCCGAACTGTGCACTATGCGACAGCGCGACCACTTCGGTATGGCCTCGACGCACGATTCCAAGGCTGACGCGGTCACATTGCAGTTTGATCGCGAGCTCCGTTACGAGACTGCGACACGCCGGATCGAAGCGGGTTTCCTCCACCACGGAGGCGACCATGTCCAATGCGGTGATGAGGCGCTCTTGGGTAGCATCACTTTCCCTCTGCTGCTCGCCCCTCAGATAGGCTTCTACCCACGCGCTACCCCATTGCAGTCTTTGTAGCGCCCACTGCAATTCACTGTCTGGTCGATCGGATACCTCTACGGCAACCACGCCGTACAACTGGTGATCGAATTCGATGGGGAACGCCAGCCCGTGCGATCGGTCTACATGCGTATTTGGGCTCTCTTGCGGCATCAACGCGCTCAACACGGCCTGCCGTTCAGCGAGTGCCTTTTCTGCAACCTCTGCAAGCCGCGGTGCGCCGCCCTGCTGGCTCGGCCAGAATGCGACTGGAGCAAACGGACCGGTATCCGCGGTGCCTATGACAGCAACGCCGCTGATCGTTCCCGAAATGGCTTCGCATTGGAGCTGCAGCCACGATTTAAAGAACTCGCTTCGCGTCGTCGCACTGGCAAGATGTCCCCAGACGGGAACTAGTTCCTCTATGCCTGCATTTTCGGAACTGGAGAGGATTTTCACAACGGGCAATTATAAGTTTTTTCTTTAATTCGATGGTCGGGAATCCCGCTTCTACACGGCGTGACGTTGCATCACCCTTTGTATGCGCTCGTCCCGCAAAAGCGGACCATGCTCAATTGCGCGCCAGACGCGAGGATCACGCGCAGGGAATAAGTCGGGGCCTTGCGTCCGCTCGGATTCCGCTACCGCGGAGCGATATCGACTACCACTCGATGCGGGTCTTCCGGGTTTCATGAGGCTTCTGCGCCGTCTGCGTATCTAGCGTTGAGGCCTCCAACTGCGGCTTGTGAACCGCCATGCCCTGCTCAACTGCAACCGACCCGAACCACCTGCGCGTAATGGCGTCGAGCGCACGCCGCGTCAAGCTCGCCGGCTTTCCTTCGCGCCCACCAGCCATGGCATCGCGGTCGAGGATCCCTGAACGCGTCTTCGACCCGACTTCCGGACGGGCGGACATCTTTCCCGTCTTTGGATCATAGAGCCTGGCAGTTGAAGCAGCGGTATAGCCACCGGGAGCAGCAGAGCGCCCTAGAACACTCTCTACGCCAATTGCCCCGGCGACTCCCGCCGCAAGTACACCTACGGCTGTCCCGTCCTCCAGCACCAGCCCCCCGACATTCACTGCTCCTGCTGCCAGACCGTCAGTTGAATCCGCTGCTGGCTCCGCGCCTTGCCCCTGGAACCGTCCGGGCAGTTCTTCCGTTCCGGATGGAATTTGCCGTAGCTGACCGTTCGGATCTGTCGCACCTGGATTCTGCCCATTGGGCTCTTGTTCATTGGAACGCTGCTCGTTCGAACCCTGATCGTTCGGTCCGGGTTCGTTCAGACCTCGGTTACCAAGACCTTGCCCGCCCGCCACCGAATCTGCTTCCGCCTCGGTGAGCACGCTCCGCGAGGGCGACGACGGCTGATGCACGACCTGCGAATTGAAAAGCTTCTGGAATACCGTCGCTTCGAGCAACGGTGTGGATAGTCCGATTTCACTGCCTGGCGCTTCGCTCGCACCCTTGCGCGGTACTAGCAGGTCGATTTTCCTGGTCAACGGCTGGTTGCCGATACCTCGATCACCATCGCGAACATCGAAGGCCGAGTACAGCGTATAGGTTTCCAGATCCGGCCATTCGCTTTCCAGGGTCGCGACGGTCCCGCCCGAAAGCGTGATTGCAGCGACACTGCCAAACAGCAGGTCATCGGTCAGATTACCGCCCAACTGGTCGAACCCAATACCGCCGATCAGAATGTCGCGTCCGCCCGCGCCGTCCAGGATGTCGTCGCCACCCAGCATGACGTCAATCGGGAGAATATAGCTCACGACCCCGTTGACAAAGTCAATACGGCCGGCGTCTCCGAACAGTAGATCCGTCCCGGCGCCACCAAAGACGGCGTCGTTTCCAACGCCACCGATGACAATGTTGCTTCCGTCGCCCGTCGACACGGCATCATTGCCGCCGAGCAGAGGATCACCGGATATGACTTGCAGGATGATGCCGTTCGGATCGTTGGTGATCGTGCCGTTATCGCCAACAATGATGTCAGCCCCTGCACCGGTCCGTACGGCATCGTTGCCTACCCCGGCGAAGACAATATTCGTGCCATCGTCCGCATTGATGTTGTCGTCGCCGCCCGTCGACGCGATGACATCGGTGGTGGCAAGTCTGGTGATGATCCCGTTGGTGAAATCGATTTCACCGTTGTCGCCGAACACGATGTCGTCGCCAGTGCCGGTCACAACGGAGTCGTTGCCATAACCCGCAAGAACAATCTTGTTGCCGTCTCTGGTCAGGATTGCGTCGCCACCACCCTGATCGATTACCGTCGTTTCGATCCGTACAAACACGGCACCGGTGGCGTCCCTTTCAATACGTCCGTTGTCGCCCAGGATCGTTTCGCCACCAGTCCCGGTCGTGATCGTATCCGCGGCCATCCCGCCGATGACAACGCCATTCCCGTCTCCCAGCGTTATCGCATCATTTCCGCCCGTGACGGTAATGGTGTCAGTGGTTTCGTAAAGTCTCTCCAGACCGGCTCCTGGAAGGCCCAACGCCACATAGGTCACTTGGCCATTGTCACCGAACACCACGTGGTTGCCATTGCCCGCAAGGATGAAGTCCGCCCCATCACCGCCCAGGATCCGCTTGTCCCCGTCACCCGTCTCGATGTGGTCGTTACCACCCAGGTCCACCACCCCGCCGCCTGCGCTTGGCTGCGACTTCGTGCGCACCAGCGCGAAGTTGTTGCCCTCAATGTCCTTCTGCGCAATCCCGTTGTCACCCAGGATCGTGTGCGTGCCCGAACCCGTCAGGATCGTGTCCGCGCCCATACCACCCAGCACGAAGCTCTCGCCCGTGGCATTACCCAGAGTGATCCGGTCGTCGCCACCCGTCGCCGCCAACGTGTCCGTCGTCTCGAAGATCTCCGGCAGCCCCGCACCCGTCAGACCGATCCCCACGTAGCTGATCGTGCCGTTGTCGCCCATCACCAGATGGTTGCCGTTGCCCGCAAGGATGAAGTCCGCCCCATCACCACCCAGGATCCGCTTGTCCCCGTCACCCGTCTCGATGTGGTCGTTACCACCCAGGTCCACCACCCCGCCGCCTGCGCTTGGCTGCGACTTCGTCGCTACCAGCGCGAACTCAAGGCCAACCGCATCCTTCTGCGCGATTCCGTTATCGCCCAGGATGGTGTCGGTGCCAAGGCCCGTGACGATGAAGTCCGCCCCCATCCCACCCATCACGAAGTTGTCGCCGTCACCGACCCGGAGGATGTCGTTCCCACCCGTCGTGGCCAGGGTGTCGGTCGTCTCCAGCTGGTAAAGGATGCCGGCCGAAGTCCAGTCGATCTGGCCGTTGTCCCCGATCACCAGATCTGCGCCGGTACCGGCGTCAACCGTGTCCGCACCCTTGCCCGCGAGAACAAGGTTATCGCCCTGACCAGCATCGATCTCATCGTTCCCACCCAGCGTCGCGTCGGTGGTCTTCGCCTGCAGAACCAGTGTCGTACCTGCCGTGTAGCTGACTTCGCCGTTATCGCCCAAGAGCACGTCGTTGTCGACACCCGCTTTGATCACATCGGCGCCGAAACCGCCGACCACGTAGTTTTGCCCATCTCCCACCCAGAGCACGTCGTCACCACCGGAACCCGGTTCAGTACTCTTGAAGAGTTCCAGACGTCCGGCGCTGTCCCAGTTGAACTCGCCGTTGTCACCCATGACGAAATCGTCGTCGCTGCCGGGCACGGCCCCTGTGGACACGAGCGGATTGTTTACATGGTCAGAGCCCATGCCCGCCAACACGATGTTCACGCCGTCCCCGGTGACAATCACGTCGTTCCAGCCCGGCTGGTTGACCGTGTCGGTCGTTTCCGCCTTCTTCGCCTGCAGAGAGCCCGCCCAGTAGGTCACATGGCCGTTGTCACCGATCAGTACATCACGCCCCGAGCCCGCGACGATCACGTCGGAGCCGACACTACCCACCACAATGTTATCGCCATTGCCGACGTAGACGATATCGTCGCCGCCCTGCGCGAGCTGGGTCGAAGCAAACGCGGTCAGCACACCCGCGGTGTCCCAGGTGACGTAGCCGTTGTCGCCCAGCACGATGTCATCGCCGTCACTTGGCACATCGGTCGGCGTGATCCCAGGATCGTTCACATGGTCTGCCCCGAGGCCCGCGATGACGATGTTGCGTGTCGTGCCGCCGCCCGTGACGATGATGTCAGCCGCGCCCGTCACCCCGAAGATCGAATCCGTGTCGTCCGTCGTCTCCGCCAGCGTCAGCACTGTCACCGCGCCCGTCGTCGTGTACACGAACCGGCCGTTGTCTCCCAGGATCAGGTCCGCTCCGTCTCCGGTCACGATCACATCGCTGCCAAACCCGCCCAAGACGATGTTGTCCCCATTGCCCACACGGATGTCGTCATTGCCACCATCACCGATCGCCGTCGACTCGAACGA
>JBBQVP010000002.1:0-64278 GCA_038211455.1 Burkholderiales bacterium | reverse complement strand
GTGTCCTGGCCGATCAGGTCGAGCTGCTGTATCGCCAGTCACCTGTTGGAATCGCCGTTTCACTGATCGTCGGCGCGATCCTCGGGTTCGAGCTCTACTCCTCGGCAAAGATCGGTGAGCTGGTTGTCTTCTGGGGCGTGCTGATTGTGGTGGTCTCGATCGGATCGATCTTCCTGGTGTTCGCATACCGGCATTCGCCGACCCGCGACACCGCCCCGGATTCCTGGCTTCGGCGCTACGCGATTGCGGTGCTGGGCAGCGGCGTGGTCTGGGGTTTCGCCGGCGCGGTGTTCTTTCCCGGCCATACCGACGAGCAGCAGGTGTTCCTCGCCTTTGTCCTCGCCGGTATGGCCACCGGCGGCCTGCCGATGTTCTCGGCGGTATGGTGGGTCTATGGGCTGTTTGCCGCCGGCGTGGTGTTCCCGTTCTGGATCGTGCTGCTCACTTTCGGGTCGCGCCTGTTCACGGAACTCAGTTTCATGCTGCCGTTCTTCTACGTGCTAAATGTGATGGTGGCCTACCGCCTGAGCCAGGTGTTCATTTCCGGGTACCGCCTTCGCGTATCGTACGGCCGGCTCACCGAGGACTACACCGAACTAAACCAGCGGCTTGAGCGCCAGCTGATCGAGCTCGAGGAGGTACGCCGCCAGGTCGAGGAATCAGGCAGGAAGCTCGCCCTGTTCGCGGAGCGCTCGCCGATTGCAGTCCTGGAACTTGATGCCGAAGGCCGCATCCGTGAGGTCAATCGGGAAGCGGAAAACCTGTTCGGATACCCGGCCTCAGAGCTCATCGAGACCGCAACGTCGATCAAGAAGCTGATCCGCCCCCAGAGCCATGCGGAATTCGACGAAAAATGGCGTGAACTGTTGACGACCCGCGCATCGATGGCGGGACTGCGCATCAGCAACCCGCGCCGCGACGGCATCGAGCTGGTCTGCGAATGGACCGTCACCCCGCTGGTAAGTCCCGATGGCAGCATCATCTCGATCATCGCCCAGGGGCGCGACATCACGCAGCAGCTCGAAGCCGACCGTCTCAAGCAGGAGTTCACCTCCACGCTGTCGCACGAACTGCGCACGCCGCTGACTTCTATCATCGGCTCTCTGCAACTGGTCAACGCGGGCGTGCTAGGCGACCTCAATCCGGACCAGGCCGAATTGACCGAGGTGGCCGAGCGCAACGGGCAGCGCCTGCTCGACCTGATCAACGACATCCTCGATATCGAGAAGATCGACTCCTGCAAGCTGACGCTGTTTTCCGAGCCCATGTCACTCGACCACCTGCTGAGCGAATCGATCAAGCTCAACCAGGGGTTCGCAGACCGCTACGAGGTCACGCTGTCTGCTGCCGGCCTGGGCTCCGGCATCCGGGTCAACGCCGACGAGAAGCGGCTGCTGCAGGTCATGACCAACCTGATTTCGAACTCCGCCAAGTTTTCGCCGAAGGGCGCCACAGTGGATGTCGAGTTGCGCCAGGCCAATCCCCGCGTGGTCGTGGTCTCGGTGAGCGACCGCGGCAGCGGCATCCCGGAGGCGTTCCGCAACCGGATATTCGGCCGCTTCGCCCAGGCCGATTCTGCCGACACGCGCGCCAAAGGGGGCACGGGCCTCGGGCTGGCCATCTGCAAGCGACTGATCGAGCTGATGGATGGCACGATCGGCTTCAGCGACCGCGAAGGTGGCGGAACCTCGTTCTGGTTCGAACTTCCCATTTATCAGGGCGAGTGATCCGCGCCCACTGGAGCCAGCCCCATGCCCGCAAAGCCACTCGAACGCATTTTTTACGCGGAAGACGACGAGGATATCCAGCGCATCGTGCGAATGTCGCTCGAGCGCATTGGCAAGATGACCGTCATGGTCGAGAGCGATCCGCTGAAGGCGATCGAAGGCATCAAGGCCTTCCAGCCCGACCTGGTCATGCTGGACTGGATGATGCCGGGCATGGACGGCCCGACCCTGTTGAAAACGATGCGCCAGATACCGGAAACGGCCGCCTTCCCGGTCGTGTTCATCACCGCCAAGGCGACGGTGAAAGACCATGCGGAGCTTGCGGCGCTGGGCGCAGCCGGCATCGTGTCCAAGCCGTTCTCCCCCAAGGATCTTCCGGAACAGCTGAAGGCGATCTGGAACACCCTGCCCTGAGCGGACCGAAGCCCGCCTGCGGGCTTCAATGCAGGTCGGCTTCCGACTGGTAGAACTTGCGTGACAGGAAGCCGAGCACTTCGTCGGCGTTCCTGAATCGCGCGTCGCGGTCCTTCTCGACGAGCTTGTCTACCAGCCGCTGGAACCGGTCGAGTTCTTCCGGCAGCGCCGGCGGCGGCGTGTTCAGGTGATGCAGCGCCACCTCGACGGCAGTCGCCCCGGTGAACAGGTGCTGCCCGCTGAGCATCTGGAACAGCAGCACCCCGGCGCTGTAGATGTCGGTACGCAGGTCGAGGGCACGGCCCTGCACCTGCTCCGGGCTCATGTAGCGCGGCGTGCCGAGGATTTCACCGTAGTTGGTGCGGTCCACCGCATCAATGTGCTTGGCGATGCCGAAGTCCACGATCGCCAGGCTGCCATCGCCGCGGAACATGAGGTTCTGCGGCTTGAGGTCGCGGTGCAGGACGCCCGTCTCGTGGATGTCGCCCAGTGCGAACATCAGCTCGCGGAAAATCCGCAGCGCCGCCTCGGGCTCCATGGGCTTGCCGTTCAGCCGCTGGCTGAGATCCCCCCCGTCGAAGAACTCCATTACCAGATACGCAT
Organism: Burkholderiales bacterium; assembly: GCA_038211455.1. Classification (GTDB taxonomy): domain Bacteria; phylum Pseudomonadota; class Gammaproteobacteria; order Burkholderiales; family SG8-39; genus SZAS-79. The sequence continues at coordinate 61,534 of JBBQVP010000002.1, read as the reverse complement.
GGCCGTCGGACAGGCCATGGCTGGAGATGCGCGCCACATGCGGGCTGCGGATCCGCTCGATGAGCGCGTACTCTTCGAGGAATCGCTCCAGCGCGTTCTTGTCGTCGGTGATTTCCGTGCGCAGTATCTTCACAACCAGCGGCTCGTCGTCTGCCTCACGCGACGCAAGGTAAACGCGCGACATGCCGCCTTCGCCGATCATGCGCAGGATACGGATACCCGGAACCGTAATGCGTGCTCCGAGCGACTGCCCTTCAAGCCGCGCCGCGACTTCCGGCGTCACGGTGCGCTCGATCTTGTCCTGCGTGACATCACGCACCGAATTCAACAGCCGCTCGCGCGTGAGTTCCTGCTTGCGCAGGTAGTCATCGGCGCCGTATTTCATCGCGCGCACGGCGATCACCTCGTTGCCCGCGCCGGTCAGGAAAATGATCGGAGGGCACTCGGCGCGCGCCTTGAAGACGCGCAGCCAGTCCAGGCCGTCTCCGCGGCCGAGCTGGTAATCAAGGATGATCACGTCGTAGCTGACGAACGGGAAGTCGTCGCCCGGCATATCCTGCACCAGCGGATCGAATTCCTCGACTTCCGCCTGCGGCCATTGCTTGGTGATGTAGTGTGACAGGAGACTGCGCAAGTCCTCGTCGTCGTCGATGATCAGGATGCGCATGTCAGGCGTTCTCCGCGGCGGCGCGCTCGAGCGGCACCTTCAGGCTGTAGACCTTGATCGGTTCGGCCCGCCCGCGCAGCGTGACGTCGCCGCGCGATTCGACCTGCCCGGAGGGTACGATCTCCCTGAGTTCGTCGTAGACGGCGTCGCAGACAAGGATCTCGTAAGGCTGCGCAAGCTGCATCAGGCGCGCAGCGCTGTTCACCGGGTTGCCGATGATGGTGTAGCTCATGTAGTGCGGTGAACCCACGTTGCCGATGATCGCCTCGCCCATGCAGATCCCGATTCCGATGCCGGTACCCAAGCCCTGCTCCTTTTCCCACGTATCGGCCACCGGGGCGAAATGGGTGAGCATATCCTGCGCACAACGGAAGGCGCGCGCCGCAGGATCTGTCTGCGGAAACGGCACGTTGAAACCGACCAGCAGGGCGTCTCCCGCCATGTTGAAGATCGTCGCCTCGTGGCGGTACGCTGCCTCGGACAGGATCGAGAAATACTCGTTCAGCATCTCCACGACCCTTCCCACTTCGGTGCGGTCGGTCAGGCGGGTAAACCCGCGCAGGTCGGCAAACAGCGCAACCACGCTGGAGCGCTTCGCGCGCGTGAAAAGATCGCCCTGCGCTGCAGCGTCGCCCATGATCCGGTCGGCCAGCTTCGGCGAAATATAACGCGCGAACGTCTTGCGGATCGCCTCCTTGCGCTCGACTTCCTCGGCAAGGCGGCGGCTCTCCAGCTCCTTTCGGGTCTCGTGCAGCCGCCTCAGCGTCTTGACCCGCGCAAGGAGTTCCTCACGCTTGACCGGCTTGGAAAGGAAGTCATCAGCGCCAGCTTCGATGCCGCGCACCCGGCTTTCCTGGTCCTCCAGACCTGTGATCAGGACGATCGGGATCAGCGCGGTCGACTCCTCGCTCTTGAGCCGCTGGCACACTTCGAACCCGGACAGGCCGGGCATCATGACGTCAAGCAGGATCAGGTCGGGCGGGTCGGACATCACCCGCACCAGCGCCGCATCGCCGTCCTCCACCATATCGGCGCGCATGCCTTCCTTTTTCAGCAGCAGGCCGAGGTAGGCGCCCATGTCCGGGTCGTCATCGACGACCAAGACACGGAACGGCCCCGGTGTTTCACTCATAGACGATGTTGACGTTGGCCAGGTAGTCCGCGTAGTCCGCGATACAGGTTTCGATCACGGATTTTCCCGCGTCCTTTGCGGCATCCTCGATCGTCTTGCCGAACATCGAGATAGGCTCGAAGCCGTAGGAGTTGCCGACGCCTTTCATGCGATGCCCAAGCTGCATTAGCTGTTCGTAGTCGCCAGCGGCCAGTGCGGCACGCAGGGATTCGAGCTCCTTGGTGCGATTCTTGATGAATACCGGGATAAGATCCTCGAGGTCCTTGGCGACAGTTGCCGTATAGTTTTTATCGGACATGGGGGAAAAACACTCGCTGTATCGTGGTAGCAGAGCAAATTATAGGAGGTTTGTCACAAGGCGCGGCTCTGTAAAGTAAGAAGTTGTCAGGCATTCGCCTCCCATAGCCACGCCGCGCCGCGCACGCCACCCGAATCGCCGTGCAAGTTCCGCGTCAGACGCGTGCGAACCACGTCCGAGAATATCCACCGGCCCCAGAGCCGGGGCACGGATTCGTATAGGCGCTGCACGTTTGATACACCTCCACCGAGAACAATCACGTCCGGGTCCAGCAGGTTGACGACCGACGCCAGCGCCCGGGCCAGTCGGCCCTCGTAACGCGAGAGGGCCGCATCGCAGTCCGCATCCCCGCCCTGCGCAGCCTCGACAATCTCCCTGGCGTTGAGGGTCTCGCCCCCGTCCCCCGGGCAATCGGCCGCCAGGCCCGGGCCCGACAGGAAGGTTTCTACGCAACCGCTGCGACCGCAATAGCACCTTCGGCCTAGCAGCTCGTCCGCCTGCGGCCAAGGGAGCGGGTTGTGCCCCCACTCGCCAGCGACCCCGTTGGCCCCGCGCAGCACGCGCCCGTCGACCACGATCCCACCGCCCACCCCGGTGCCGAGGATCACGCCGAACACGACCGCCGCACCCTTGCCCGCGCCGTCGACCGCTTCGGAGAGCGCAAAACAGTTGGCGTCGTTCTCCAGACGCACTTCACGTTGCAGCAGGCGTTCGATATCCTGCTTGAAGGGTTGCCCGTTCAGGCAAACCGAATTCGAGTTGCGCAGCATCCCGGTCTGCGGGGAGATCGTGCCGGGCGTGGCAATTCCGATGGTGGCCCGAGCGGACTGCGCGCGCTCAACCTCCGCGACCAACGCGGCCATGGCCTGAAGAGTTGCGGCGTAGTCGCCAACGGGTGTAGCGACGCGCCTGCGCTCCACGATCCGGCCCTCGGCTTCGAGCGCCGCGATCTCGATCTTCGTCCCGCCCAAGTCAATGCCGATCCGCAGGCTCACGGTTTCACCAAGCCAGCCAGCACGCCGTGGCGGGCCGCACGCCTACTTCTTCGCCTTCAACAGGGACTCCAGGCCAGCGAACGCCTTATGGGCCGCAGGCGCGGTGCCCTGCCCCGTTGCGCCAGGGCCGCCGGCGGCATCCTGCTCAAGCCGGCGCGAATGCTCGTTGTCGTGACAATACAGGCACAGCAGTTCCCAGTTGCTGCCATCCACGGGATTGTTGTCGTGGTTGTGGTCGCGGTGGTGCACCGTCAGCATGCGCACCGTGGCAGGAGTGAATTCGCGCGTGCAGCGCCCGCAGATCCAGGGGTAGATCTTGAGCGCCTGTTCCCGGTAACCCGTCTCGCGCTGCGCCTGCGAGCGACGCGCCTCGGCGACGATGCGGTCCGCGCGCCCCGGATCGATACCCTTGCCCTGACCCATTGGTTTTCCTGTCGATCAGTACGAAGCGGAATTATGCCCCCGCAGCGAGCGCCCGCAGCAGCACATCCAGCCCTGGCTTCTGCTCGAGCCCGAACCCAGGCGCATCGGTGGGGTGGATCCGCGCATCCTTCAGGACGCACCCGGGCGCGTACCCGCCGATCGGCTGGAACACCCCGGGATAGGCCTCGCAGCCGCCGAGTTCGAGCCCCACGGCGATGTGCAGGTTGATCAGGTGCCCGCCATGCGGGTTTGCGTAGCGGCGCTCGAAGCCGTGCGCCTCGAGGATGTCGATCATGCGACCGTACTCGACGAGGCCGTAGGCCAGCCCGGGATCCATCTGGAAGACGTCCAGCTCCGGGCGCATGCCGCCAAAGCGCACCAGGTTGTGGACGTCGATCGCCGAGAACAGGTTCTCGCCGGTCGCGATCGGGCCGGCGTACAACTCGGCCACGCGCCGGTTGAGGTCGAAGTCCAGCGGATCGCCGACTTCCTCGAACCAGCGCAGGTCGTACGGCGCCAGCGCCTTCGCGTAGTCGAGTGCCGCAGCGAGACCGAAACGGCCGTTCGCGTCCACCGACAGGTTGCCGCCCTCGCCTGCGACCGTGAGTGCCTCCTCGATGCGCTCGAGGTCTTCGGCCAGCGGGGCGCCACCGATCTTCATCTTGAATGCGCGGTAGCCCTGGTCGGCGTAGGCGCGCAGTTCGCTGGCGAGCGTTCGCCCGGAGTTGGCAGGATAGTAGTAGCCGCCCGCGGCATAGACCGGGACGCTGGGGATATTTGGTGAGCGGCCGAAATGGCGTGCGATCGTCGCCCAGGCCGGTTCATCTGCGAGCTTTGCGTTGAGGTCCCAGAACGCGAGCTCCAGCGCGCCGACCGCGGCGGCGCGATCGCCATGGCCGCCGGGCTTTTCGTTGCGCATCGCCACCTGCAGAACCTTGGCCGGGTCGAAGCGTGTGCCCGAGCCATCAAGCAATTCCTGAGACGTCGCCCGCATCAACCGGGGGATGAAACGCTCGCGCAGGATGCCGCCCTGGGCAAACCGGCCGATCGAATCGAATGCGAAACCGATCACCGGCTTGCCGTTGCGGATGACATCCGACACCACGGCTACCAGTGAGACTGTGTGCTCGGCGAAGCTTACGAGGGCGTTCGAGAGGTCGCCTTCGAGGCCGACACTGAGTTCGCGGATAGCGGTGATTCGCATGTGACGATGAAAATTGACGACGCCGCATTGTCCTCCGGATTGGCCGACTCTGGCGCGAAGTTCCGGACTCAAGCCAGGCGAGCGAAGCCTTCCTGGAGACCAGCGAAAGTCGGTAGTCCGCCCGTTTGACGGGAGAAGGACGGGAGCCCGAAGGACTGCGTCGTGGCGATACCCGCCCCGGAAAACGTGTCACTGGTCGGGTACCACTCGGCCGCACCATCGGGGGCGCCTGATCCGTCGGACTTTTGAAGGTGAAACTGCAGAAGCGCGTTCGTGAGCGCAATGCTGGTCAGCGCGGTGCCTGTCGGCTCAGCGCGTTGAGCGCCACTTCCTGTTGCCGATGAATGCCCGGACACGCTCACGTCGGTGTCAATCGTTGCAGGCGCATCAAAGGCGTCCAACGCGTCAAGCAGGGTTTGAAGATTCAGTGGTGCGCCGCGACTCGCGCGCTGCTCCTGTGCAGTGTCCGAGGCGGAGCCCGAGGCCGGACCGGCAAATGACGCCGCATCGTCCCGACCCAGCGCGCCCGCAGGATTCCTTACTAGAGTGGGAAGGTCATCGCCTTGAACCAACGGTTCGATCGCAGAAGTGGTCGCAGCCGCCATCGGCAGAGCGGGCACAACGCCCGGTTCGCCGTCGACGGCAGTCTCGGCGCCAGGGGTCGGCTCGCCGCCGGGGGTCACCACACCAGCCGTTTCTCCAATCACCGGCTGCAGATCCGGCGCAGGCAGAAGATCCGCGACAAGCACGGTGGAACCGTCGAAGAAACTCAGTCGGTCCATCCCGGGATCGGCGCGTGACGCGCCCAATATTCCGATGCTTCCCGTGCCGATAGTCAGAACGATGCCGGACTCCCCTTGGCTGGCCGTCACGTCTGCCGAAGTAATTCCCGGGCCAAACCGCAATTCGTCGAAGCCGGAACTGTCGGAAACGATGTCGTTTCCATCGCCTCCCGCGTAGTAGTACGTATCGTCGCCGGCTCCGCCATACAGCTCGTCGTCACCGGGCCCTCCGTAAATGCGATCGTCTCCTTCGCCGGTGAAGATCAGGTCGTCGCCCGCACCGCCGAATACGCGATCCGTGTGGTCGCTGTATTCCAGGAACTCGTCCGCTCTGCTGCCCCCCGCGTGGATCCCGCCCCAGGTCTCGAACTGCGCCGAGGTAAACGCAGAGCCGTCGCTGGTCACGATGTGCTCGATCTGATGACCGGGTCCAGCAAACCAATCGCGAATCAGGATCCGGTTTGAATCGGCTGGCTCGCCTTCGACTTCGATGTTCAGCGCCAGAAGCATGTCCGCGCCATCCCGCGTGACGAAAACGCTGCCGCGCTGATCGCCAAAGCCGAGATCCCCAACGAACGACTCCATGTAGGCATCGAACTGGGAAATATCGGAAAAGATCGGCGCATACAGCGTGTCCTCTCCGGATGGATCCGAAATGATAATCGACGCTCCGGACACCGTGTACTCGTCGTCCCCGGAACCACCGTCAACCACGCCATCATCGGCATACACTGTCAGGATATCGTTGCCCGCTCCACCCGTGACGATTGCGCGGCCGGGAACCGGCCCGTAAGTTACGTTGTCGCCGCCCTGCGGATCTTCGAGCACATAGCGAATCGCGGTCACAGAGATCTGGTCATCGCCGTCACCGCCATCGACCACATCGGAACCGCCCGTTCTGTTGCTGACTTCGATAATGTCGTCTCCCGCGCCACCGAGAATGACATTGCGCGCGCCTATCCCCAGACTTGTCCCGCGGAGGAAGTCGATCGAACTGATCGTGTCATTGCCCTCGCCCCCGATCAGGATGTCGTTACCACCGTCCTGATCGGAAATCGTGTCGTTACCTGGCCCGCCGTCGATCGTGTCGTCGCCAGACAGGCCGAAAAGCGCCGCAAGCGTGCCGAAATCCTGCTCCAGCGAAATTGGATTCGGCGACCCGGAAAAACCGTGGACCGAGTCGCCCCACAAAGAGTCGTCACCCGACCCGCCATAAATTTCGTCCGAGCCGCTGCCGCCGACCACGAAATCATCGCCATCATCCGCGTCGATGTAATCGTCGAAACTGCTTGCCACGCCCAGGACATCCTCTAGCGCGCCTTGAAGAGAGCCAGCGTAGACCGTCCCATCAGAAGTCAACGCGTCCAGATCCAGTGAAGCGTATTCCGCCCAACTGCTTGGATAGAGAAACGGAGCGATAAACGCGCCATACCCCGTCGGCAGTCCGGCAGTCGCGCCAGGTCCCATTTGCGGTCCTGCGTTGTAGACGAATCCATCGACTCGGAAATAATCCGATCTGGCGGAAGTCCGATGGATAGCCAGATAGTTGTCGCCCCAGATCAGATCGTTCCCCGCCCCGCCAAGGATAAAATCGCTGCCGGAGCCACCGACGAGGCGGGCAGCCTGCACCGAACCATCGGACGCCGTCGCATCGATCAGATCGTCGCCCGAGCCCATGTCGATATTGAAGCCATATACATTGGCGTCCAATACCGCCACGTCGTTGCCGGATCGCCCGACAACGGCACTCATCTGGTCGCCGACAATAAACCGGTCGTCGCCCATGCTTCCGTGCACGTTGCGGATCAACTCCTCCAGATCGGACGAGTCGAATCCCGTTGGAAGATCCTCGCCCTGATATGTATTCAGGGCAGTGCTGGTGGGTCGCGCCGGAACCGGGCGCGCGTCGTCCAGATCCAGACCGAGGGCGCCGGGAACGAAATCTTCGACGAGGATATTTCCATCAATGAGCAAGAAACCATTGCCATCCTCCAGGTCGAAAAACAGATACTCAGCGCCCGCAGAATCCCTGAAGACACCTTCACCGACCTTCGTCCCGCCGGTCAGCGCCGCGCCGTTGTAAAGAATCTGCCCGGATCCGTCGGCATCAATGATCGTGTCGAAGCCGTCTCCGTCTGTGTAGACATAGGTGTCGAAGCCGTAGCCGCCGACCAATAGGTCGTCATCCAAACCGCCGAATAACGTATCGTCACCGGACTTACCTTCGAGATAGTCGCGACCGGCTAGACCAACCAAAGTGTCGACACCCCTCCCACCGTAGAAATGGTCCTCACTCGTGGAATCGTCGCTGCGAATAAAATCGCCTTCATTTCCACCAAATACAACAAAAACGATGTTCAAGGGTCCCGCAATCCGCCTCCCGATACTGGTAAACGTCAGGTCTTCTCCAGACTCGTTCTTGAGTACCTTATCCACGTATTTGACAACATCCGACCCGTCCGCCACTACGGAATACTCTCCGTCCAAAGTAAAGACACGATTCTTTACCTCGAGCAGAGCAGCGCGATCTCCCAGATATCTTCCGGAAATGCTCTCTGCGGTACCAGACAATGCGTCGTCCAGATAGAGCTCGCCATTCTGATTGAACTGGGCATACAGAGCGTCCGAGCCCGTGACAGCAAACGGAAGAAGCGACAACAATGCGTAGCGATACGCAAGACCGCTCTCTGAAACTGCAGCTGACACAACTTGGCCAGCAGTCAATTCGACAAGTGACTTCAATTCGAGATTTTGATTTGGCCAGTCGACTGCCAATGCGGCTTCCAATTCCGCTACGCGAATGTAGTAGCTCGATCTGTCCTCCACCGGGACTTGAATTTCCGTACCGGTAATCAGCCTGTACAAAGCCTCAAGTGCCCGCTCATTTGAGTCAGCCATGCGGCGCGATATTGCGCTTTGTACGACGTTTATAACGTGGCTATTTACGCGAGCGTCAACGTCATAGAACAGTTTCTGAAGTGCGAGTGAATCAGCCAGCTTTACGATTGAATGATTTTCGGTCGTGAGCCATCCAGCAGATTCAATAAATACCGGCCTCCTGGTACCTGAGATTTGTCCTAAACCAGCTGTAACACTAATCCCTCCAAATCCGTAGATAGCAACGTGTGAATTTCCAATCACACCACTTTGGACAGTCGTGTTGATTCCTAACCAGTTCGCAACTTCATATGTCAATGCGTCAACACCTGGGGCATTAAAAGTGACCACGTCACCTACGACGCGATTTCCAGTGATCGTCGATTGAACAAGTTCTGCGAGCAAATAGGCAACATGGCCACCGAGGCTATGGCCAGTAAAGTTGATCGTCGCGCCAGACGGAATCTCGGTTTGTCCGACATCGCCTTGACCAAGGTCATCGCTTACGAGCGCACTCACCAAGGAAATGGTGGCCGCGACTTTCTCGATTGAGCCTGCCGCTCCCAACCCCGAGAGAATGACACCCACCAGCTTTGACACCTCCTCACCAGAATAAGATACCGGTTGACCACCGGGCGTCGTCGCTTTCTTATAAATCCTGAATGCTTCGATCAGTTGCGTCTTCGCTTTTCCCGCCAATACCACCCCAAAGAAATCTTGTAGAAGATCCGAGGACAATTGCGCTGTCGCCTCGGTACCGCGAACGGCAATCGTGTATATCGGGTTTATGGAGTCGTTGCTCTTGAAAATCGTAAGCGATGTGCCATTGTTCGTATTGGGAAATTGTTGGATTAGAGAGAATCCAGAGACTGAATTCGAAAGTTCAGCCGCTTGATCCTGGGCAAACACCTTGTCATCATTGAGCTCATTCACTACAAGTCGAGCTGCGAAAACGGGTCCGGAAACGCCTATCGGCAAACCTGCGAGGTTAAGATAGCTGGCCTGCGACATCCACGCATAGTTAGCTGATTGTCGAAGTGTGATCACGATCCAGACTCCTCTAGTGAACTTTTGGCGGCTTCAGGGTCGCTGAAACTAGCGCGTCGCTTTCTAGGTCGCTAGTCCGCAGATTGCACGTCCCGGCATTGCCACGGCTAGCGTAAAGACCACTTATCGCCCGCTCCATCCACCCTCCGGCGAACGTTATGTATATCACTCGACCAAGAGTCTCTCGCCCATCTATAGACTCCATTACAAACCCGCTTTTTCTGTAGACATCGGACAGATCTCCGTCTAATAACCGCAACTGATAGTCACTCTTCCTTGATACCCCTTTCTCAGTAATCAATGAACCAAGTGGACCTAAGTTAAATCGGTCCACCATGCCTCTGTTCGCTCTCGAAGGACCTTCTGAATACTCAAAACCAAACCGTTTTATTCGCTCTTCATTCGGGCCAAATGGCTCATAAAATCCACTCACGTTTTTCTCGACTTTGAATACCTTTAGCCCCCCCTCACTCGCGCACAACTGCTTTAACTCAAGTCGACCATAGACTGCATCTGCGGTTGGAATCAAGATCATGATCACGAGGACTGACAACTTTCCCCATCGTGGTCCGATTCGTCGAATCAAAATGTATCCGCCGAACAGATAGAGAAGAAATACGGTACTCACCAGCATTAAGCCCATATGAGTCGTAGCCCCTTCATAGTTAGGCAGTATCATCTAGAGCGATCAGATGATTTGAAGGTAGGGGATAAATAGTCAAACCGCCCACCAGTCCGGCACGCTCATCGTGATATCTGCGCTCTCGCATGTCGGCTAGCTATGTTGGCACCCTCCAGATTGATGCACGCTGCCAACATCAATTTCGAATAGCTCTTGTCTTCAACCACATTGAGCACGATCGCCCACCTCGGCTATAGAATTGGCAAAAGAACAGATTCCCGAAGGCTTGGCATCTTCGGTCCGCGTCCCGGATCCGGGCACAAAGTTAGTCCACTCCCAAAATATCCTATCCACAGTCCGTCGACCCATCCTGGTCTTCGTTTATAAATCACCCTTTCGCCAAGTTTTTCCCCAGTTTTCGTATCGACAATCTCTTCACCGGTCACCTCAATCTTCAGAGAAACCGGCGCTTCGTGGTGAATTCCTCTTTCATCTCGAAAATTAACAATTCGCTTGTAGTGATATCTCGCGGTTGGACTCGCAACAATCTTGCTGCGCCAGAGTCCCTCGGATTTCTCAATTCGCACAACTTGTCCGTCTATGGTACGGAGTTCCACGTATCCAAATCCCATCTTGTCCAGCGCCTCAATGGATTGCGGACTCTCTGCAGAACCGGGGCGCGACATCCCATGAAACGTTCCGTCAAAGTACCCATCTACGACCACCTTGCGCGATACATGCACCCCGGAACCCTTGCAAAACTCATGAAAATTCCACGCGATCCATACCTCGTCCGCCCACGGCGCAATCAATACCGCAATCGCCGCGACAAACACCACAACCCTTCCCCACCTTCGATCGCGCACTTTGCGCCATATCGCCAACAGCATTCCCCAGGCAGCGATATAGATGACTGCAATGATGATCAAACCGAAGATGCTGATGCTGAGCTTCATGATCCTAGCGACTCGGCCGATATGTATGGATCACATCATTCATCAGGAAATTCTACTGCCGACGTCTCGCTTTTTGGCACTCTTGATAAGCGACCTACTTCGAATGCAGAAAAATTCCGCGCTTGGACGCATTGGTCTAGTACGTAAGTTCTAACCCTTACGCCAAATATGTATGAAGCCGCTACCCGTAGCGTTACCGGATCGACTCCCCGCCCATTAACCGGGAAATGCATTTCCCAATGGGGCTCGCCTTTACCCAGACTACGCCACCACCTGAAAATAAAGCACATCGCCTTCCGCTTCGGCCGCCGAGAAGTCCTTGGCGAGGCCGATTTGGCCGCGACCTTTTAGCGGAACTTCTCCTTTGCACTCCACGGGTCGGGAGGCACCTTCGAGGAGGATGGCAGTACCCGCCGGGCTCAGATTCTTCAGCCGCGGCGCAGATCCCAGGGACCACGCAATCTGTACATGTGCGCGGGATACGAACTTTGAGTTCAAAACAATGGCATTTTCGCGCGCCCGGCCGATCACGATGTCGGCGACCCCCGGCGAGAAGTGGTACTCCTTCCCTCCGTGCGTGATCAATAGCGTCTGGCTCTGCGCCGGCGTGACCTCAGGCATTCTTATAAACGTGGCGTCCTCTTCCAGCGAGCGCGGCGGCGGCGGCACCGGCGGCGCAGCCTGCGCGGGCCGTGGCGCAAGGAACGAAGTCGGCGCCTTTACCGCCTCGTTCCCAAGCAGCTTCTCCAGCGAGACAAGCCTGGCGATTGCATAGTCGAATTTCCGCAGTCCGGCGAGGCAGTCCTCCAGTTCCCTGCGCGTGGGAGACAATTTCCGCACTTCGTCGATCAGCTGCGCCTCGAGATCACGGCGGAAATGGCGCGCAGGAACGGTTCGCGCCAACCAACCCGCCCCGATCAGACCGGCAACGAACAGCACGAATGCGCTCCAGCCGATCCAGTCGCCCGCACGCTCCCAAAGATCCAAGGCGCTGGCGGCGTAGAGGAGTCCGATCGGCACGGCGAAGGTCAACAGGTAGGCAAGTCCCGACCAGCGATCGAGTCCCCCGCTGAGCGAGCGCTGCAGCAGGTTTCGCTCGTATCGAAGGAATGGGTCACGTATGTCCGACGTGCGCTTCGAGGCAGCCATTGCCGCCTCGTTTCCCGCCAGCAGCTTCGGGTTGGTTTTCTCGGCAATCTTCGCGAGATCGGCATTCTTGTCCGACTCGAACCCGAGGTAATCGGTGACCTGCACGCCGAAGCGCAGTTCGCACTTTCGGCACACGCCGTCATATCCGAGCAGCTTCCCGTACCCGAGCGGGATATAGTAAAGATGCACGGTTCGCCCTACGCGGATGATCTTGACGGTCCGCACCTCCCGGCAGGTCGTGCAGTACTCGGCGACATAGCCAAGCTTCTTTTCGGTAACTTTAATGCCCCAGATGAAGAAGAACACGATCCCTCCCTTTCGATCGCATGCGTTCAACTGACCTACCAGCTCGGGATTTCAATCCCGCTTCTAATTTACCGGGTTTCAGGGCACTGCAATAGCGCCCGAAAGCAGCAGCTCCTTTACCCGCTCGTCCGTATACCCAAGCAGGCCTGACAGCACCGCCCGCGTATCCTCCCCTGCCCGGTACGGCGCCGCCCCCTTGGCATGCACCGCGGCCCCATCAACAAAAAACGGCGCCGAAGTCACCCGCACCTCCCCGCGCGCCGCATGCGGAATGGTGCTGAACGCCTCACGTGCCACCATGTGTGGATGCGCAATAACCTCTTCCATCGTCCGCACCGGCGCGCAGGGTATCCGCGCAGCGGACAGGATCCTGACGGCATCGTCCACGCTCTCGAACTGGTTCAGCCAGTCGCAGATGTGCTGGCGCAGTTCAGGCCAGTGGTCACGCCGGCTCTGCGGCGAGGCGAACTTTTCCGCCGCTGCAGGACTGTCGGCACCCATCATCCCGACCAGCCGGTCCCAGGTCGGCCCGCCACCGATGAACTGCATGGCGAGTTGCTTACCGCCGATGGCATGGATGACCATCCCCGGGCGCGGACCCTTGGTGAATTCGCCGCCGTTGAGCGCCGCCGCAATGCCGATGTCCTCAGCGCCCCAGAGCGACTGCAGCATCGACACATCCAGGTACGCGCCCTTCCCCGTGCGCTGCACGCGGTTGACCGCCGCGAGCACGAGGCCGAACGCATGCACGCCGGCCAGTGCGTCGGCCGACTGCAGGTAGGACACGCGTGGCTCTGGGTCACCCTGCCTGTCCTGGTCCATGGCGCCCGAGGCGGCATTAATCAGGTGCGCGAATGCGGGCCGATCGCGCAATGGCCCGGTCTGCCCGTACCCCGAGATCGAGCAGTAGACGATCGCCGGGTTTGCCGCCGACACAGCCTCATAGTCCAACCCGTGCCGCGCCATGATCCCGGGCACGAAGTTCTCGACCAGCACGTCGACCTTCCGCACGAGGTCCAGCACCACCTCGCGCGCTGCCGGGTGCGCCAAGTCGATCGCGACACTTTCTTTTCCGGCGTTGAAGCGCACGAAGTAGCTGCTCTGGTCGGTGCGGCCTTCCTCAAGCTGCAGGTAGAACGCGCGCGTGTCGTCGCCCTGCACCGGGCGCTCGACCTTGATCACCCGCGCGCCAAGATCGGCGAGCAGGCGCGTGCAGTAGGGCCCCGCCAGCACCCGGGTGAAATCGAGCACAGTCAGGCCCTCGAGGAGCGGAGTCGCGGGGGAATTTTTCATGGTGCCGGGAGGTTACAAGAAATTGCCTTGTGGCGTCGTATGCGGTGAGAATCCAGCATCTGCAATCCGAGGCGCGATCCATGTCCAGACTGTTCTCCAACCGCGAGCGTCCGTATGACATGGGCGTGCTCCCCACGGAACTCCTGGCCCGGGACGCCGCTGCAACCGAGGTCGATGCGCGCATGCCCACCGATGCCACTCCGCCGGGTGCAGACGCAATCGCTGCGGCGATGCCCGAATACCGCGCACTGTGCGCCCAGTTCCTCGATGGCGATGCCGCGCCATCCCGCGCACCTGTCCCTGACGACCCGCTGGCTCGGGCCCGCAACCTCAAGGCCTCGGCGTATTTCCTGGATGCCACGCTAGCGGGCGTGTGCCGCGTCCAAGCCTCGGACTGGACGATCGCAGCGCCGCCGGACCACACGCACGCCTTTGTCTTCCTGATCGAGTTCGGCCGCGAGCCCAGGGCCGGCGACCCGGGCGAGGACTGGATCCTCGGCACCAACGCCGCTCGCACCGACTTGCGCTGCGCGGAACTTGCAGTCGTGCTGGCGGGCTACATCCGCGGCCTGGGCTGGCCTGCGCACGGGCATGTGGCGGGCGATGCGCAAATCGCCATCGAGCGCCTTGCGCAGCGCGCGGGTGTCGCAAAGGCCGTCGACGGAGTACTCAGGGCGCCGCTCACCAGCCGCGGATTCCGTATCGGCGTGGTGACCACGCGCTACGAGATGGCGGTCGACCTTCCACTCGCCTCGCTTGACTGGCCGAGCGCCGACGCCTATGTCGGGCGGATGGGCACCCGCCCGGGCTGGGCCGAGGCCGAGGAAGACAAGCGCCCCCTGCACCTGGGCCGCCACCCGATGGAAAAGATCCGGCGCGTGGACGAACCCACGACCCTGATCCTGCGCGACGAGATCCGGCGCATGCCCAAACGCGCCGACATGTTCTCGCGCGCCCTGGCGGGCGACCTCGGCGACAAGGCTGCGGCGGAGCGTCGCCGGTTTGCGGTCAAGCATCCACTCGCGTTCGCAATGACGCCGCTGATCCGCAACATGGTGCCGATGCAGGGCACGCGCGAGCCACTTGAAGGATCAGATGCGAAATCGGTGGCCGACCCCAGGCGCAACGCCGATGCGATCAAGGCGCTCGGTTACTACATGGGTGCGGAACTCGTCGGCATCTGCCGCGCGGAGCCCTGGATGTACTACTCGCACGACGACGAAAAAGGCGATCCCATCGCCGCCTACCACCCTTACGCGGTTGTGATGCTGATCGACCAGGGCTTCGAGACCATGGAAGGCTCCTCGGGCGACGACTGGGTGTCCGGCGCACAGTCGATGCGCGCCTATATGCGCGGTGCGCTGCTCGCCGGTGTGATGGCAGCGCACCTGCGCCGCCTTGGGCATTCGTCGCGCGTGCATTCCAACGCCTACTCCGAGCTGCTGCACATTCCCGCCATGCTGATGGCGGGCCTGGGTGAGTTGTCGCGAATCGGCGAGCTCGTCCTCAACCCGTTCATCGGGCCGCGCTCCAAGTCGGTGGTGTTCACTACCGACTTGCCGCTGGAAGTTGACCGGCCGATCGACTTCGGCCTGCAGGCCGTGTGCAGCATGTGCAAAAAGTGCGCACGCGAATGCCCATGCAACGCGATCCCGTTCGGCCCCAAGGTGATGTTCAACGGGTATGAGATCTGGAAGCCCGACGTGGAAAAGTGCGGCCGCTACCGGCTCACCAACGCCAAGGGCTCGGCCTGCGGGCGTTGCATGAAGACCTGCCCCTACAATCGCGAGGACCTGGTCGAGTCCGACCGGCTGCTGTGGCTATCAATCGAGGTGCCGGAGTCGCGCCGGGCGCTGATCGAATACGACGACAGCACCGGCGGTGGCGAGCGCAACCCGGTCAAGCGCTGGTGGTTCGACCTTGAGGTGGTCGACGGCGTTGTGGTGAAACCGGGCGGCGCTAACGAGCGCAACCTGGATCTCGGGCGTGGGGAGAAACTGGCCAAGACACAGAAGCTCGCGTTCTTCCCGCCGCACCTGCAGCCTGCGGGCGGCACGACGCTGAAAACTGCTGTTCCGATCAACCGGCCTGCCGGGCTGGCCGCGTATGCGACGGCAGAGTCTCCGGCGGCCGCACGGAAACGCAAGCGTGCGATTCGCGGAGCATAATCCTGCGGCAAAGGCCCGCCCGCCGGCTGCCCCGAGGCTATACTTGCCTAGGCAATTTTAACTCTCTGCCAACCTGGGCCAACCAGCCCCATCTGGGATCCACGCAATGCGCGTCAAGTTTTGGGGTACCCGTGGATCTATCGCCAAGCCCGGACCTGACACGTTGCGCTACGGAGGGAACACCTCCTGCATCGAGGTCCGCTCCGCCTCCAACGAGCTGATCGTGATCGACTGCGGGACTGGCGGCCACGCCCTGGGCCAGCAGCTGATGGCGCAAGGCGAAGGCCCGATCGACGGCCATCTGCTCATCAGCCACACGCATTGGGACCACATCCAGGGAATCCCTTTCTTCTCGCCGCTTTACGTCCCGGGAAACTCCTGGGATGTCTACGGACCGAAGGGCCTCTCGCAAAGCTTGCGCGCGGTGCTGTCCGGGCAAATGGAGCACACCTACTTTCCGGTCACGCTCGATCAGTTCGGGGCAAAGATCCGCTACCACGACCTCGTCGAAGGTACATTCAACATCGGCGACGTCAGGATCACGACCCGCTATCTGAACCACACGGCGCTAACACTCGGGTATCGATTCGAAGTGGACGGGGCGTGCATGGTGTATTGCTGCGATCACGAACCGCATTCAGCAGCGCTCGCCTCGGGCGCATGCGCGATCACGGGCGTCGACCGGCACTACGCCGATTTCGTCACTGGCGCCGACCTCGTCATTCACGATGCGCAGTACACGGCGCGCGAATACCCCTCAAAAATCGGCTGGGGACACAGCCCGGCTGAGTACGCGGTTCGCGTCTGCCGCGATGCGGGGGTGAAACGCGTCGCCCTCACACATCATGATCCGCTGCGCAACGACGCGGCAGTCGAACTGATTGTCGAAGAGTTAAGAACCGGCCTCCAGAAGGAGGCATCGGATCTTGACGTTTTTGGGGCTGCTGAAGGCCTGGAAATAGAATTGACCGGCACGCAAGCGAAAGCACCGGCGCGCTCTGCAAGTCAGTTCCTCGCCAATACGGCGATCGACAATTCATCGTTCGTCAGGCCCGTCCTGCTGCACGTGCATGACGCGGGGTTGCTGGCCGCGTTGTCCGAGGCGGCAGAAAGCGAAGGCCTGCCTTGCGTCATCGTGCCGGACCCCGCGAACGTCCCGCGCCGCATCCTCGATGCCAAGCCTGCGCTGGTCATGCTCGAGCACAGTCCTCCCCGCATCGATGTGCAGAAACTGGCCCGCGCGATTCGCGAAGCGGAGGGCGACAGCAAGGTCAAGGTTTCGCTCGTCCTAGTCACTGCCGGGAAGCAACCGAGCAATGCGTTGACGGGCCTTGCCACAGACTGGCTGTCCGCACCCTTCAGCCAGAGCTACGCGCGCACTAAATTGCGCGCCTGGAGCCTGCGCGCCGCCTGCCGGTGGGTACGCGCGGAAATGCCGGACGACGAAATTGGCCGTCTGAAGGAGTTGCATGCCCTGGCGATTCTCGACACGCCACCCGAGGAGCGCTTCGATTTGCTCACCCGGATCGCTTCCGCGGCCTTTCGCGTGCCAATCGCGCTGGTCAGCCTGGTCGACGGCGAGCGCCAATGGTTCAAGTCCTGCCGCGGCCTGGACGTCAGAGAAACCTCGCGCGACCTCGCCTTCTGTTCGCATGTGGTCCGCATGCGAACAGAACTCGTCGTGTCCGACACGCTGCTCGACGATCGTTTCGCTGACAACCCCCTCGTCGTCGGCGAGCCGCGTATACGCTTCTATGCAGGCGCTCCGCTGATTTTGGATAGCGGCAGCTGCATAGGAACGCTATGCCTTATCGACACGCGCCCCCGGGATCTCACCGATGAAGACCTCGCGACCCTGCGCGACCTGAGAACCCTGGCGGTGGCCGAGATCCAGCGCAAACTAGCCTGACCTGGCGTCGCTTTTCCTCCCTGTCGCGCTTAGCCCGCGGGGCCGCTGTCAGCGCTACACCCCCGCCAACCAGCTAGCGCCTAGCGGATCGCTATATTCACCAGGAAGTCCCCGCGCAGCAGGTTCAGCACAGCTCGCTGGTTGCCACGAAGTACGGTGACTAGGTCGGCTACGTTGCCGACGCGCTGTCGGTTCGCCCCGATGATCACATCCCCGCCGCGCAGGCCAAGCCGAAACGCCGGGCTGCCGGGTTGAACGCGCGTCACTACGATGACCGGCACCTTGGTCCCGCCACTGGCGCGCTCGGCGTTGGCGAGCGCGGCACCCGCAAGTTGGGGCACGGATTCCACCCCATCACCGTCGCTGGATTCCACGGCGGCAATCTGCACGGGGATGTGCTTTGCCTCGGAACCTCGCTTCACGTGAAAATCCAGTGTCTCTCCGACCGGCACCAGCCCGAGGCGGTTACGCAGGTCGGCCGATCCGCGCACCGGCCGGTTTCCGACCTCCACGACAACGTCGCCTTCGCGCAGGCCGGCTTTGGCGGCCGGTGAACCCGGCTGGATCTGCGCGATCATTGCACCGCGCAGGCTTTCCGGGATCCCGAATGAGCGCGCAAGCTCCGGCGTGAGATCCTGCATGACGATGCCGAGCCAGCCGCGGCGGACCTCGCCAAACCGCACGAGCTGGCCCATGACGGCGCGTGCAATGCTGGAGGGCACCGCGAACCCGATGCCAACGCTTGCACCCGACGGCCCGAGGATGGCCGTGTTGATGCCGACCAGTTCGCCCTTCATGTTGATGAGCGCGCCACCGGAGTTCCCGGGGTTGATCGAGGCATCGGTCTGGATGAAATCCTCGTAACCCTCCGGTAGCAGGCCCGAGCGGCCGAGCGCCGACACGATGCCCGAGGTCACCGTCTGGCCGATGCCGAAGGGATTACCGATCGCCAGCACAAAATCACCAACCTGGAGCGCGTCCGAGTCGCCGAACTTCGCCGCCGTCAGTCCCTCGGAAGGAATCGACAGGAGCGCGATGTCGGTACCCGCATCGCTGCCGAGGACCTTGGCCTGGAAGCGGCGGTTGTCCTTCAGCACGACGAACACTTCGGTGGCGTCCTTCACCACGTGGTGGTTGGTCAGGACGTAGCCCTTGCCTGCATCGACGATCACCCCGGATCCGGCCGAGAGCTGCGGCTCCGGGGAGCGCAACCCGAAGAAGCGGCGGAAAAACGGATCGCGCGCAAGGGGGTTGTTCTCTTCCGGTGAACGCGTCACTACCGCAATGTTCACCACCGCCGGCGTCACCGGCTCCAGCAACGGCGCAAGGCTCGGCATGCCATCGCGCGTGCCAAAGGCGGGTATCGCGGCCGAGACGTTCAGGGCCGCCAGGGTGAGTGCGGAGAAGGCGAGTGATCGAAGGATGCGGAACATGGGGCGATTTTAATTGATGCAGGCGGTATATTCGGAACCGAAGTATCCCACTCTGATTGCGCACCATATGGAGAAAACATGGACAAGAAGCCCCACAAGGAACGTTACGACGCAGGCCTGAAGACCCGCCGGGAAGTGCTTGGCGCAGCCTACGTAGACAAATCGGTCGCGACCGTCGACGACTTCAACCGCGAGTTCCAGGAACTGCTCAACACCTACTGCTGGAACGACGTCTGGAACCGACCCGGCCTGCCGCGCAAGACGCGCAGCGTGATGAACCTGTGCATGCTGATCGCACTGGGCAAGGCGCATGAACTCAAGCTGCATATCCGTGGCGCGCTGAACAACGGCCTGACCAAGGACGAGATCAAGGAGGTTTTCCTGCAGACGGCGATCTATTGCGGCGTCCCGGCCGCGGTCGAGGCGTTCCGCTGCGCGCGCGAAGTGTTCGCCGAGGAGGAAAAGAAGTAATCCGGGGAGCGCAGTCCCCGCGCGCTACTTGGCGGGTTCCGCCGGGATCGCCGGCGGCACCGCGCCCGTTGCAGCAGCAGCTCGCGGCGCCTCGACGATCTGGTAGAACACCTCGCCCTGCTTGATGAAGCCGAGTTCGTAGCGGGCGCGCTCTTCGATCGCCTCGAATCCCTGCTTGAGATCGCGGACTTCCGCACCCAGCGCAAGGTTGCGGCGCTCCAGGGCCTGGTTGGTGGCGCGCTGCGCGGCGAGCCGCTGGTCGACTTCCCAAGCGCGCAACCAGCCACCCTTGCCCAGCCAGAGCGGATACTGGATCAACACGATCAGTGCCGCGAGGATACCAGCGAGGACTTTCATGAATCCGGCCCGCGCCCGCCCGTGGCGCCTATTTCAGCTGGAAGAACGCGTCGCGCCCGGGATAGCTGACCGGATCGCCGAGGTCTTCCTCGATGCGCAGCAACTGGTTGTACTTGGCGATCCTGTCCGAGCGAGAGAGAGAGCCGGTCTTGATCTGCATGACGTTCGTGCCCACCGCGATGTCTGCGATCGTCGTGTCCTCGGTCTCGCCCGAGCGATGCGAGATTACAGAGGTATAGCCCGAGCGCTTGGCCATTTCGATCGCCGCAAACGTCTCGGTCAGCGTGCCGATCTGGTTGACCTTGATCAGGATGGAGTTGGCCACGCCCTGCTGGATCCCTTCGCGCAATATCCGGGTGTTGGTGACAAAAATGTCATCCCCTACCAGCTGGACCGAATCGCCGAGCCTGTCGGTGAGCCGCTTCCAGCCGTCCCAGTCGGACTCGGCCATGCCGTCCTCGACCGAGATGATGGGATACTTTCCCACCAGGTTCGCGAGGTAGTCGCCAAACCCTGCCGAGTCGAGCGTCAGCCCCTCCGAGCCCAGCACGTAGCTACCGTCCTTGTAGAACTCCGAGCTGGCGCAATCCAGCGCGAGCACGACATCCTGTCCGGGTGTGTAGCCCGCCTTTTCGATCGCCTGCATGATGAATTCGATCGCCGCGGCGTGGGTCGGCAGTCCGGGGGCGAATCCGCCTTCGTCGCCAACCGCGGTCGACATGCCCTTGGCGTCAATCAGTTTCTTCAGCGCCTGGAAGACCTCGGCGCCGCAACGCAGCGCTTCGCGGAAGCTCTGCGAACCGATCGGCACGATCATGAACTCCTGGATGTCGAGGCCATTGTTGGCATGCGCGCCGCCGTTGATCACGTTCATCATCGGCACGGGCATCTGCATGCCGCCAAGGCCGCCGAAATAGCGGTACAGCGGAAGGCCCGACTCCTCGGCTGCGGCCTTTGCCACGGCCATCGACACGGCCAGCATCGCGTTGGCCCCTAGCCTTGCCTTGGTCTCCGTCCCGTCAAGGTCGATCAGGGTGTGGTCGATGAAGCTCTGCTCGGTCGCGTCCAGCCCAACGATCGCCTCGGAGATCTCGGTGTTTACGTTCTCGACCGCCTGCAACACGCCCTTGCCGCCATAGCGGCCCGCATCGCCGTCGCGCAATTCGATTGCTTCCCGGCTGCCGGTGGAGGCCCCTGAAGGAACGGCTGCACGCCCCATGACGCCCGATTCGAGCAGGACATCGGCCTCCACCGTGGGGTTGCCGCGCGAATCCAGGATCTCGCGCGCAACCACGTCGACGATTGAACTCATGTTCTTTTCCCCAGTTGTCGTTCAGTTGCCGCTCAGTTTTCGATTATCGCGACCGCATGCCGCGCGTACCAGCAAACCTTCATGCCGCAAAACGGTCTTCTGCAAATTTCCTGCGCTTGACCGTCCGGTCCAGTTCGACAAGCGTCTCGAGCAGTTCGCGCATCAGATCCAGGGGCCAGGCGTTCGGCCCGTCGGAAAGCGCCTTCTCCGGCGTCGGGTGTGTCTCCATGAACAGGCCGGCGACACCCGCAGCGACGGCGGCCCGTGCGAGCACCGGCACGAATTCACGCTGCCCTCCCGAGGACGTTCCCTGCCCCCCGGGCAGTTGGACAGAGTGCGTGGCGTCGAACACCACCGGGCAGCCGGTCTCGCGCATGATCGCAAGGGACCGCATGTCGGATACCAGGTTGTTGTAACCGAACGACGCGCCGCGCTCGCATACCATGATGTTGTCTTCGCCGCTGACTTCGCGCGCCTTGTCGACGACGTTCTTCATCTCGTGCGGCGAAAGGAACTGGCCCTTCTTGATGTTCACCGGCCGGCCTGCGCAAGCGACCGCATGGATGAAATCGGTCTGCCGGCAAAGGAATGCGGGGGTCTGCAGCACATCCACCACGGCAGCCACCGCCTTCACGTCCTGCGCGGTATGTACATCTGTCAGCACCGGCAGGCCCAACTGGCTGCGCACCTCGTCGAGAATGCGCAGGCCTTCGTCCATGCCCGGCCCGCGGAACGATTTCCCCGAAGTGCGATTCGCCTTGTCGTAGGAAGACTTGAAGATCAGCGGAATTCCCAGCGGCGCGCAGATTTCCTTGAGACGCCCGGCGGTTTCCAGTTGCAGGCCGCGCGATTCGATCACGCAGGGTCCCGCGATCAGGAACAGTGGCTTGTCGAGTCCGGCCTCAAAGCCGCACAGCTTCATGCCGCCACTGCAGAAAGCGTGCCGCCGGGCTCGGCGCGCTTGACGCTGACCCTGTGCTTCTGCGCAGCCAGCAGGAAGGCGGTAAAGAGCGGATGGCCGCCGCGCGGCGTGGAGGTGAACTCGGGGTGGAACTGGCAGCCGACGAACCAGGGGTGGTCGGACAACTCCATCATCTCGGGCAGATTCTCGCTCGGCGTGCGCGCCGACACCTTATAGCCCTTTTCCTCAAGCTGGGGCACGTAAACGTTGTTCACTTCGTAGCGATGGCGGTGGCGCTCATTGACTTCCGCGCCGTAAATCTGCGCCGCCAGCGTGCCCGGGAGGACCGGGCACTTCTGTGCGCCCAGTCGCATGGTACCGCCCAGGTCAGAGGTGTCCGTGCGCCGCTCGATTTTTCCAGTGCGGTCCAGCCATTCGATGATCAGCGCCACGACCGGATGCGGAGTCTCGGGCGCAAATTCGGTGCTATTCGCCTCGGCAAGCCCGCAGACGTTTCGCGCGAATTCTATGGTTGCAAGCTGCATGCCGAGGCAGATCCCCAGGTAAGGAATCTTCTGCTCACGGGCGTGGCGGATCGCGGCGATCTTGCCTTCGACGCCGCGTTTGCCGAAGCCACCCGGCACCAGGATCGCGTCCATGTCCTGCAGGCAGCCGATGCCATCGGTTTCGATCGTCTCGGAGTCCACGTAGTGGATCTTCAGCCTGGAGCGGGTATGGATCCCGGCGTGGATCAGCGCTTCGGACAGCGACTTGTAGGAGTCGGTCAGGTCGATGTACTTGCCGACCAGCGCAATATCGACTTCGTGCTCGGGATGCTCGAGATTGTCGATCAACTGCTTCCAGCTCGACAGGTTCGCGGCCCTCGCCAGGATGTTCAGCTTGTGGCAGACGATCTCGTCGAGCATCTGGTCGTGAAGCATCGAGGGGATCTTGTATATCGAGTCCACGTCCCAGGCCGCGATTACCGCCTCCTTGGAGACGTTGCAGAACAGGGCAATCTTTCGCCGGTCGTCCTCAGGCAACGGCCGGTCGGTGCGGCACAGGAGTACGTCGGCCTGGATGCCGATCTGGCGGAGTTCCTTGACGGAGTGCTGGGTCGGCTTGGTCTTGATCTCGCCCGCCGACGCGATATAAGGCACCAGCGTCAGGTGGATGTAGCAGACGTTGTTACGCCCCAGTTCCAGGCCCATTTGCCGGATCGCCTCGAGGAACGGCAGTGATTCGATGTCGCCCACCGTGCCGCCGATCTCGACGATCGCCACTTCGGCGTCGCCCGCGCCGCGTTTGACGAAGGCCTTGATTTCGTCAGTGATGTGCGGGATGACCTGGACCGTCCCGCCAAGGTAGTCGCCGCGGCGCTCCTTGCGGATCACGCTCTCGTAGACCTGGCCAGTGGTGAAGTTGTTCCAGCGCTTCATGCGGGAAGACTGGAAGCGCTCGTAGTGGCCCAGGTCCAGGTCGGTTTCGGCCCCGTCCTCGGTGACGAACACCTCGCCATGCTGAAACGGGCTCATCGTGCCGGGATCCACGTTGATGTACGGGTCCAGCTTGATGTTGGTGACTTTGATGCCGCGCGATTCGAGGATCGCTGCGAGGGAGGCGGCGGCTATCCCCTTGCCGAGAGAGGATACGACACCGCCGGTAACAAAAACGTATTTGGTCATTCGCAGACGAATGCCTAGAAAGCCAGAGTTTACTCCTCTTTCGGCCGCGCCTCAAACTCCAAAGCCTGCGAGAATGATTTTTTTGATCAGTTTGCGCGCCCGGAAGCGTCGCAAGGCGTTGCACGCGTGTGCACACCGGGGCACGGAAAGGCACATGACAACAAAACGCGAAATCCGGGCGCCCCGCGGCGCAAAGTTGAGTGCGAAGAGCTGGCTGACCGAAGCGCCGCTGCGCATGCTGATGAACAATCTTGACCCGGAGGTGGCCGAACGCCCCGAAGAACTCGTGGTCTACGGCGGGATCGGCAAGGCGGCGCGCAACTGGGAGTGCTTCGACCAGATCGTCGCGAGCCTCAGGGCGCTGGAGGCGGACGAGACGCTGCTGATCCAGTCGGGAAAGCCGGTTGGAGTGTTTCGCACCCACGCCGACGCACCGCGCGTGCTGCTTGCCAATTCCAACCTCGTACCCCGCTGGGCCACCTGGGAGCATTTCAACGAGCTCGACCGCAAGGGACTGATGATGTACGGCCAGATGACGGCCGGCTCCTGGATCTACATCGGCAGCCAGGGCATCGTGCAGGGCACCTACGAGACGTTTGCGGAAGCCGGCCGTCAGCACTACGGCGGCGACTGGGCCGGCAAACGGATCCTCACCGGTGGACTGGGCGGCATGGGCGGCGCTCAGCCCCTCGCCGCCACCATGGCCGGAGCCTCCATGCTGGCGATCGAATGCGACGCGACGCGCATCGACATGCGCCTGCGCACCGGCTATCTCGACGAGCGAGCTGCAACGCTGGATGAGGCGTACGCGATCCTCGCGCGGGCCGATGCCGAAGGGCGCGCCGTTTCGGTGGGTCTCGCGGGCAACGCGGCCGAGGTGTATCCGGAAATCCTGAAGCGCGCTCGCGCCGGCGGCATGAAACCCGCGCTTGTGACCGACCAGACATCCGCGCATGACCCGGCCAACGGTTATCTGCCCGAGCACTGGTCGCTGGAGCGCTGGAAGGACCTTCGCAAGACCGATCCGGATGAAGTCGCGATCTCGGCGCGCGAAGCCATTGCCAACCAGGTGCGCGCCATCCTCGGCTTCCAGGCGATGGGGATTCCCTGCGTCGATTACGGCAACAATATCCGCCAAGAAGCCAAGAACGTCGGCGTAAAGAACGCGTTTGACTTCCCGGGCTTCGTGCCCGCCTACATCCGGCCGCTCTTTTGCCGCGGCATCGGGCCCTTCCGATGGGCGGCGTTGTCGGGAGACCCGGAGGACATTGCAAAGACCGATGCGAAGGTGCGCGAGCTCTTCCCGGACGACCGTCACCTGCACAACTGGCTGGACATGGCCGGCAAGCGCATCCACTTCCAGGGCCTGCCGGCGCGAATTCTGTGGATCGGCCTCGGAGACCGGCATCGGGTCGGGCTGGCATTCAATGAGATGGTCAGGACGGGCGAACTCAAGGCGCCGGTGGTGATCGGGCGCGACCATCTCGATTCTGGCTCGGTCGCGAGCCCCAACCGCGAAACGGAATCAATGAAGGACGGCTCGGACGCGGTGTCGGACTGGGCGATGCTGAACGCGCTGCTCAACTGCGCTAGCGGCGCGACCTGGGTCTCCCTGCACCACGGTGGCGGGGTGGGAATGGGGTATTCGCAGCACGCGGGGATGGTGATCGTGTGCGACGGCAGCGAAGCCGCGGACAGACGGCTGGCGCGCGTTCTCTGGAACGACCCCGCGACGGGAGTCATGCGGCACGCGGACGCAGGATACGAGGACGCGATCGCCTGTTCGCGCCAACAGGGCCTGAACCTGCCCATGATCCGCTAGACTCATCCGATGGACATGTTTCGATTCAGGCAGGGAACCGGGCCACTGCTGGTCTCGATGCCGCATACCGGGACACATATCCCGGACGGCCTGCTGCGCCGGATGATGCCGATCGCGCGCAGCGTGCCCGATACCGACTGGCACCTCGAACAGCTGTACGACTTCGCCGCCGCGCTCGGCGCGTCTATCCTGGCCGGAACGCACTCGCGCTATGTCATCGACCTGAACCGTCCACCGGACGACGCAAACCTCTACCCTGGCAAGGACACCACCGGGCTGTGCCCCATCGATACATTTAAAAAGCAGCCCCTCTACCGGATGGGAGAAGAACCCGACGAAACCGAAATCCGGCACCGCGTGGGCACCTACTGGAAGCCCTACCACGCGAAGCTCCAGGAAGAACTCGCGCGGATCAAGAGCGTGCACGGCTGTGCGCTGCTCTGGGAAGCGCACTCGATCGCATCTGAAGTGCCCCGCTTCTTTCCAGGACGGCTGACCGACTTCAACCTGGGCACTGCAGACGGGAACGCCTGCGCTCCGGGAGTCGGACAGAAGCTGCTCGAGGTCGCCTCAGCCGCAAAAGACTACACGGCGGTGCTCGACGGGCGCTTCAAGGGCGGCTACATCACGCGCACCTATGGCCAGCCGGCAGAGGGCGTGCAGGCGGTACAGCTCGAACTAACCCACATTACCTACATGGACGAGCCTCCGCCGTTCGGTTTTCGTCCGGACCGCGCAGAAAGAGTCCGGCCACACCTTAAGGCGATGCTGACGGCGTTTTTGCAATTCGCCGACACCTGAAAACAACCGGCCGGGCAACTTCAACATCCGCCCGGAACCGAAACGCTCGGGGCGCCTGGTCACGTACGGACCCTACCGCTTCATGCGCCACCCAATATTTACTAAGCAGGCCGATACGGTTCTTCGCCAGCTGCCTCACTCCGCAGGCAGAAAGCCTTCGATCGAAAAATAGCGCTCGCCGGTGTCATAGTTGAAACCGAGCACGGTCGCGCCCTTGGCGATCTCCGGCAGCTTCTGAGCGATCGCGGCCAGCGTCGCGCCTGAAGAAATGCCAACCAGCATGCCTTCCTCGCGTGCAGCACGTCGCGCCATTTCCCTGGCGGGCTCGGCATCGACCTGGATGACCCCGTCAAGCAGGTCAACCTGCAGGTTCTTTGGAATGATGCCGGCCCCGATACCCTGGATGGGGTGCGGCGCAGGCTTGCCGCCGGAAATAACAGGCGAGAGGCTGGGCTCGACGGCATAGACCTTGAGCCCGGGCCAGGCCTTTTTCAGCACCCGCGCGCAACCGGTGATATGGCCGCCGGTGCCCACCCCGGTGATCAGCACGTCCACGCCGTCCTTGAAGTCCGCAAGAATCTCCTGCGCCGTGGTTCGCGCATGAATTTCGATGTTGACCGGATTTTCGAACTGTTGCGGCATCCACGCGCCGGGCGTCGAAGCTACAAGTTCCTCCGCCTTTGCCAGCGCGCCGGGCATGCCCTTCTCCCGCGGCGTCAGCACGAAAGTCGCGCCGTAGGCGAGCATCAGGCGGCGGCGCTCCACCGACATGCTGTCCGGCATGACCAAGACCAGTTTGTAGCCCTTCACGGCAGCGGCCATCGCCAGCCCGATCCCCGTGTTACCTGAAGTCGGCTCGATGATCGTCGCACCCGGCTTGATCTGGCCAGACTTTTCCGCCGCCTCGATCATCGCCACACCGATCCGGTCTTTGATGGATCCCCCCGGATTCGCACGCTCCGACTTGATCCATACCTGGTGAGTCGAGCCGAACAGGCGATTAATGCGGATATGCGGCGTATTACCGATGGTTGCCAATATGTTTTCGGCCTTCATATGGAATGCCTCCGGTTTGTTGACATGCGGTTGTTTCCGTCGGCCATGCGCGCCGGCTGACGTCCCCGACTAACAGGCTAACCGGCTAACCGGCTAACCAAGCGCCTGTGTAAAGTCATCCACGAGATCTTCGCAATCCTCGATCCCGATCGAAACGCGGATCAGCGATTCTGCGATCCCCATTTCCTTGCGACGCTCGGGGCCGATCTCCCAGAAGATCGTGTGCGCCACGGGAATCGCCAGTGTGCGATTGTCCCCGAGATTGGAGGACGACACCACGATCTCCAGCCGGTTGAGGAAATCGAAACAATCGATACCCTCGTCCAGTTCAAACGACAGTATCCCGCCGAATCCGCTGAACAGCGATTCTGCAAGCGCGTGCTGTGGATGCGACGCCAGGCCGGGATAGTGGACGGCACGGACCCCTGGGTGCGCCGCAAGGCATTGCGCCACAGCCAGGGCGTTGGAGCAGGTGCGCTGCATGCGCAGGGCGAGTGTTTCGGCTCCGACGGCAATATGGTGCGCATCTGTCGCCGAGAGGGTACCTCCCCAGTCGCGCAGTCCCTTTTTGCGGATCTGTTGCATTCCCCACATCGCGGGCCGCTGCGACTTGTAGTTCTCGGCTATGTTTGGGAAGCGGGTCCAGTCAAACAGACCCGTGTCGGTGATACTGCCGCCGAGCGCGTTGCCATGCCCGCCGATGTACTTGGTCAGGGAATTGATCACAAGCCCGGCGCCAACCGCCTTGGGCCGGAACAGTGCGGGCGAAGTCATCGTATTGTCGACGAAATACAGGATCCCGTGTTCGCTGCACAGCGCGCCGATGCGCTCAAGGTCGGCCACCTGTGTACGCGGATTGGCGATTGTCTCGACGAACACGAGCCGCGTTTCGGGCAACAGGGCGCTCGTGACGTTTGCCACATCGGTCGCGTCGACAAAGCTGACCCGTATTCCGTGAACGGCCAGTGTCCCGAACATGCTCACCGTGTTGCCAAACAAAAATCGGCTTGCGACGACATGGTCGCCCTCGCGAAGCAACGCAAGCATCACCGCGCCGATCGCGCCCATGCCGGTCGCAAAACTCACGCTTGCGACGCCTCCCTCCATCCGCGTGACCTTTGCCTCCAGCGCCGCCGAGGTCGGGTTGCCCTGCCGGCCATACACATATCCCTGCGCGCGCCCCTGGAAGACAGCGGCGAGGTCGCGCGCGTCCTTGTAGCCGTAGGCGACCGAGACATGCAGCGGCTTGTGTAGCGCGCCGTGCTCAACCCCGGCATCGGCGTCGGAATGTAGTATCGCGGTCGAGAATCCGCGCGCTTTGTCTGTGCTCATGATGCCTTTTCTTCCTCTGCAGGCATAAAAAAACCCGGGCCAGCTGGCGGACCGGGTTTCGACGGCACGCTTTAGCTGGATTTATATAGCGCCCGCAAGCTGTTGCTCAAATCGGCGCGAAAAAAATTGTACCAGATCAGGCTGCGGTGACCAAGTTCAGGTCCATCTGGGCGCCGTCGTTCTCGTCCTCTGAATCGCGGGCCGCATCGCGGCGGACTTCGATCGTATTCAGGTAGTCGCTCGTCACGTCCCCGGTAATGTACTTACCGTCGAAGCAGGATGTCTCGAAGCTCGTGAGCTTCGGGTTGAGCCTGCCGACGCACTCCTTCAGCGCGTCAAGGTCCTGGTAGATCAGCGCATCGGCGCCGATCTCGCGCGCGACTTCGTCTTCGGTGCGGTGCGCCGCGATCAGCTCCGAGCGCGTCGGCATGTCAATGCCATAGACGTTCGGAAAACGCACTGGCGGTGCGGCCGAGGCAAAGTACACCTTCCGCGCACCCGCCTCGCGCGCCATCTGGACGATCTCCTGGCTCGTGGTGCCTCGCACGATCGAATCGTCCACCAGCATCACGTTCTTTCCCTTGAACTCCATCCCGATGGCGTTCAGCTTCTGGCGAACTGATTTCCTGCGAACCGCCTGCCCGGGCATGATGAATGTGCGACCGATGTAGCGGTTCTTCACAAAGCCTTCGCGATAGGCAACGCCCAGGCCGTGGGCCAGCTGCATTGCCGAGGGGCGGCTCGAGTCGGGAATCGGGATGACGACATCGATGTGCAGGTCCGCGTATTCGCGGCGAATCTTCTCTGCGAGCTTCTCGCCCATGTTCAGGCGCGTCTCGTACACCGAAACGCCATCGATCAAGGAGTCCGGCCGCGCAAGATAGACAAACTCGAAGATGCAGGGGTTCAGGGTCGTGACTGGTGCGCACTGCTGGCTGAAGAAATTTCCGTCCTCGTCTATGAACACGGCCTCGCCAGGCGCGATGTCGCGCAGGACACGGAATCCCAGCGCGTCAATCGCCACGCTCTCGGAGGCGACCATGTACTCCGGGCCAGCCTCGGTTTCATTGATACCGATGACCGCAGGCCGGATTCCGTACGGGTCGCGGAAGGCGAGCACGCCGTAGCCGGAGATCATCGCCGTGACGGTATACGCACCCCGGCAGCGTCGATGCACGTTGGCGACGGCGGCAAAGATTGTCTGCGGATCGAGGCGCAGCTTGACGGAGCCCTTCTCGAGTTCATGCGCCAGCACGTTAAGCAGGACCTCCGAATCTGAGCTGGTGTTGATGTGCCGCAGATCCTGGCGGAACATCTCTTCCTTCAGTTCGTCTGAGTTCGTCAGGTTTCCGTTGTGGCCAAGCACGATCCCGAACGGCGAATTGACGTAGAACGGCTGCGCTTCAGCGGAGTTGGAAGCCGAACCCGCCGTGGGGTAGCGGCAATGCGCGATCCCCATATTGCCCGGCAGAGAACGCATGTTGCGCGTCCGGAAGACGTCGCGCACCTGGCCATTTCCCTTCTGCATGTGAAAGGTCTTGCGCTCGCTGGTGACGATGCCAGCCGCATCCTGTCCGCGGTGCTGGAGCAGCAGCAGCCCGTCATAGAGCAATTGGTTGACCGGCGAGCGGGCGACTATGCCAAGAATCCCACACATGAGAGTGCTCCGACGCGGCTAAGGTTCAATCATAGCGCAGGCGCTGCGCAAACGAATCCGGCAACCACGGGCGAATGGTAAGCGCAGCCTGCTTCAACGGCGCCCCGCTCAGCGAGTTTTTCCACCAGGGCTGGCGCGGTGCACTGGTAAGCCCGGCCGCCAGCACCACGACCAGCACCAGAATGACTCCGCGGGCAACGCCGAACAACGCCCCCAGCCCCTTGTCCAGGGCACCGAGCCCCACGGCGCTGACCAGCTTCCCCATCAGCATCCCGACCAGAGCTGAACAAATGAGGGCAACCAAAAAAATTGCAAGGAATGCGACCAATGCGCGCAGCGATTCGCCCGGAATGGCGTCGGGAAGATGGGCCGCAAGCGGGCCGGCAAAAAGATTGGCGGCAAGGAAGGCAATGACCCAGCCGCCCAGGGAGATGATCTCCCGCACCACGCCTCGCAAGGCGCTCCAGACCATTGAAATGACCAGCACGCCCAGAACGGCGTAGTCCAACCAGTTCATTTTGGCGCGACGTTGACCGGATTCAAGCCCAGCGCCTTGGCACGCCCCAAAGCCCGGTCCGCAACCACCTTCGATGCAAACGGCCCCAATCGCACGCGCGTCACGGGCCCGCCAGATGTTGCGACCGATTCGGTGAAGTGGGGCAATTTCGCCTCTTTCAGCTGGTCGACGATCGCCTTCACTTTGTCCGCACTGGCGAACGCGCCCACCTGGAAGATGATCTGCTCTGCGCCGGCTGCGTGCGGCGCGGGCTTTTCAGCCAGCTTGGCGACCTTCTCGGCAACCTTTGCTGGTGGCTTCTCGGGCGGCTTCTCCACCAGCTTCGCAGGTTTCGGATCCTCCAGTGCTTTCGCCGCGGGACTGACAGGCTCAAGCGCCTGCACTGGCACTGCAGAGGAGGCAACTGGCGGCGTGGGGGATGTCACCGCAGTCGGTGCATCCGCTGCCTTGGGGACACTTTCGGCGGCAGGCGCGACGCCGGTGGCCCCACCCTTGGGAGTGAATTTTCCCGCGTCTTCGCCCGGAATACGGATGTTCACAAGTGGCGCGTTCGGCTTCGGCTCAGGATCGAACACCATGGGCAGCACGATGACCGCGAGCAAGACCAGAGCGATCGCGCCAACCAGTCGACGACGGCCGCGTTTTTGCAGAGTACTGACGTCCAGCACCCCGTCCTGAGTCTTCTTTGAGGTTGCGTTCGAGCGCTCGGCCATGATTTCAGCGGTTTCCCGGTGTTCCGTTTCTGGAGAGGTGTTGCATCACCGCAGCGACCGTAAGGAACGACCCGAAAACCGCGATTTTATCAGTTTCGCCTGCCTGGATCCGTGCCGCCTTGAATGCCTGCGCTGGGGAATCATGCATTTCGAAGGGCGCCTTGATTCCTTCTGACTGGAGCACGCCGGCAAGTTCCGCCGCCGTGCTTGCGCGCGGGCCCGGCAGTGTCGCCAGGTGCCAGCGCGTGATTCGTTTCGCAAGCGCCCGGACGATTCCGGCAATGTCCTTGTCGCGCAGCGCACCGAATACCGCATGCGTCTCAGGCGCGAAACCGCTGTCCAGCAGATTCGCGGCCAGATTACGGGCCGCCTGTGGATTGTGGGCCACATCAAGGATGACGCTGGGCCTGCCAGGAAGCATCTGGAAGCGCCCCGCTACCTCGACTTCGGCCAGGCCACGGCGAATATCCTGCATGCTGACCGGCAAGCGATCGCGCAACGTATCCAGCGCCGCAATGGTCGCTGCCGCATTAACGAGTTGGATCGGGCCGCGCAAGGCGGGATAAGCCAGTGCAGGGCGCTTTCCGCCAGGGCCCCAATAGACCCACTGGGCGCTGTCAGCGGTGAATCCGAAATCGCGCCCTCCCAGGAGCAGCTGCGCCCCGGTCGCGATCGCCGCATCGTGGACGCTTTGTGGCGGATTTGCGTCGGCAACGACTGCCGGCCGGCCGGAGCGGAATATTCCTGCCTTTTCGCGCCCGATCATCTCGCGCGTCGACCCGAGGTACTCCATGTGATCGAGGTCTATGCTGGTGAGCACCGCACAATCGGCGTCGAAGGCGTTGACCGCATCGAGGCGTCCTCCCAGACCGACTTCGAGTATCCATGCGTCCAGAGGCTCGCGCGCAAACAGCCACGCCGCCGCCAGCGTGCCGTATTCAAAATACGTCAGTGTCGTGTCACCCCTGGCGGCCTCCACTGCTTCAAAAGCCGAGCAGAGAGAGGCATCGTCCGCCGCGCGCGAATCGATCCTGACACGCTCGTTGTAGCGCAGAAGGTGTGGCGAGGTATACAGCCCGGTCCGATAACCCGCGCAGCGCAACACATTCTCGAGCATCGCGCAGGTGGATCCCTTCCCGTTGGTTCCACCGACGACGAATACCGGGCAGTTGACGGACACGCCCAATCGGCTCTGGACTCGGGCGACGCGCTCCAAGCCGAGGGCGATGGCATCCGGATGCTGCTGCCCGATGTACGACAGCCACTCCTCTAGCGAAGATGGTGATGCCACTCTGCGGCCGGATAGTCTTAGGAGGGGGTAACGGGGGAACCCTCAGGGTTCACCTGTTTCTAATTGGCAGACTCGGCCGGCATGCCCTGCAGGAGCGCAAGCAGCGTCGCGAGTTTGTCGCGCATCTGGCGGCGATCGATAATCATGTCGATCGCGCCCTTTTCCAGCAGGAACTCGGAGCGCTGAAAACCTTCTGGCAGCTTCTGCCTGACGGTCTGCTCAATGACTCGCGGGCCCGCGAAACCGACCAGCGCCTTCGGTTCGGCGACAACGACATCGCCGAGGAACGCGTAACTGGCCGAAACCCCTCCGGTAGTTGGGTCCGTGAGTACGGAAATGAAGGGCAGTCCGCGCTCGCCGAGCTCCGTGAGCGCAGCAGTCGTCTTCGCCATCTGCATGAGCGAGAGCAGTCCTTCCTGCATGCGCGCGCCACCGCTTGCCGTGTATACGACAAAGGGCAGCTTGTACTCGATTGCGACACGCACGCCGCGCACGAAACGTTCGCCGAGGACCGATCCCATGGTTCCCGCCATGAAATCGAACTCGTGCGCCGCGGCGACTACGCCGATAGATTTGATCGCGCCCTGCATGACGACCAGTGATTCAGTTTCACCAGTCTCTTCCTGCGCTTCGGAAAGCCGCTCCGGGTAGCGGCGCGAATTTTTGAACTTCAGGCTGTCGACCGGGAGCACTTCTGCGCCGATTTCGAAACGTCCATCCTCGTCGAGCAACGCTTCGAGACGACTGCGCGCGCCGATGCGCTGGTGATGGTCGCACTTCGGGCAGACGTTAAGGTTCTTTTCCAGGTCTGTGGCGTACAGGACGGCATCGCAAGAAGGACACTTGGTCCAGAGGCCCTCTGGCACCTGCTTTCGCGCGCCTCCTTCCGCGCGCTTGATCTTGGGCGGCAGGAGTTTCTGTAGCCAGCTCATCTCGCAGCGCCTCGGGTTTCAGGAATCGAGCGCGGCACGGATCGGGGCGATCAGCGCTTTCACACGCGTCACGGCCTGCTCCGCGCCCGCAGCTTCCATTTCCTCGATGATTCGGCTACCGATCACGACCGCATCTGCAATCGTGGCCACAGCCTTGGCCGAAGCGGCGTCGCGGATTCCAAAGCCGACGGCCAGTGGCAGCGAGGAAGCGGCACGAATCTTTGGCAGGTGCGCGGCCACCCCCGCGATATCGATGTGGCCCGCACCCGTCACCCCCTTGAGCGAGACATAGTAGAGGTATCCGCTGCCGACAAGCGCAACTTGTCCTATGCGTTCGTCAGTTGACGTCGGCGCCAGCAGAAATACGGTATCGATGCCATTTTGGCGGCACAGCCCGGAGAACGCCCCGCACTCTTCCGGCGGGTAGTCGACGACGATCACCCCGTCCACCCCTGAACGAGCGGCCTCCGCGATGAACTTCTCGACGCCCATGGCCTCTATCGGATTGGCATATCCCATCAGCACGATCGGTGTCGCGGCATCCCGCGTGCGGAACTCCCGCACCATGCCGAGCACGTCCGCAAGGCCCACGCCGTGCTTCAGCGCACGCTCGGATGAGCGCTGGATGGCCGGCCCATCGGCCATCGGGTCGGAAAACGGCACGCCGATCTCCAGGATATCGCACCCGCAATCGACCAGCGCGTGAAGCATCGGCACGGTCATCGATGGCACGGGATCGCCCGCAGTGATGTAGGGGATCAGCGCCTTCCTGCCGGCGCCGCGTAATTTTTCGAACGCCGCCTGGATGCGGGACATCAGACTTTCAGCCCGGATCTCTGCGCAACGGTATGCATGTCCTTATCGCCACGGCCGGAAAGATTAACCAGCAGGATCTTGTCTTTGGGCAGGGTTGCAGCCAGCTTGCCCGCGTACGCGATGGCGTGAGCCGATTCCAGGGCGGGAATGATGCCTTCGAACCGGCACAGGTCATGGAATGCCTTGAGCGCCTCCTCGTCAGTCACCGCCACGTATTCGGCGCGGCCTGCATCCTTCAGCCAGGAGTGCTCGGGACCCACACCCGGGTAATCGAGACCTGCGGATACGGAGTGCGTTTCAGAAATCTGCCCGTTGGCGTCCTGCAGGAGGTAGGTCCGGTTGCCATGCAGCACGCCCGGTTTACCGGCGCACAGCGAAGCCGAGTGCTTGCCAGTCTCGATCCCCTCGCCGGCAGCCTCTACGCCGATCAGGCGCACGCCATCGACATCAATGTAGGGATAGAAGATGCCCATCGCGTTGGACCCGCCTCCAACGCAGGCAATGACGGCATCCGGCTGGCGACCTGCCATCTCCGGCATCTGCACCTTGCACTCCTCTCCGATCACAGCCTGGAAATCGCGCACCATGGTCGGATAGGGATGCGGACCGGCGACCGTGCCGATGATGTAGAACGTGTCATCCACGTTGGTGACCCAGTCTCGCATCGCCTCGTTCAACGCGTCCTTCAGCGTCTTGGATCCCGACTCTACCGGTACAACGCGCGCACCGAGCAGTTTCATGCGATAGACGTTCTGCACCTGCCTCACGGTGTCTTGCGACCCCATATAAACGACGCACTCCATTCCGTAGCGCGCGGCCACGGTTGCCGCCGCGACGCCGTGCATTCCGGCACCGGTCTCGGCGATGACCCGCGGCTTGCCCATGCGGCGCGCCAGCATCGCTTGGCCAATCGTGTTGTTGATCTTGTGCGCCCCGGTATGGTTGAGGTCTTCGCGCTTGAGGTAAATCTGTGCACCCCCGATCAGTTCAGACCACCGCCTGGCGTGGTAGACCGGGCTCGGCCGTCCGACGAAGTGCTTCAGTTCATAGCGGTACTCAGCCAGAAAATCCGGGTCACGTCGGTAGTGGTCGTAGGCGGTGCGCAATTCTTCCAGCGCATGCGTAAGTGTTTCCGATACGAACGAGCCGCCGTAGGGACCAAAGTGTCCGCGGGCGTCAGGCAATTCATACATCTGCATTTTTTACCTCTTGGATGAATGCTGCGATTTTCGCCGCATCCTTGATACCTTTGGCTGACTCCACTCCGCTTGACACGTCTACCGCCCACGGCCTCACCCTCCGGATCGCTTCACGGACATTGTCAGACGCCAGGCCTCCCGACAGGATCAGCGGCCGATCGCGCTCCGACGGCACCAGCGACCAGTCGAAACTCCGCCCCTCCCCGCCATAGCCCTCTACGTACGCGTCCGCAAGCCAGCCGGCGGCGCCCGAATAGGGACGCAGGTATTCTACCAAATCGACCCCCGACTTCACGCGGCAAGCCTTGATCCATGGCACGCTGAACGACGTGCAGAACGACGGGTGTTCTTCACCGTGGAACTGAAGCATGGACGGCCGCACATGCTCAACGACCTCCTCCACTTCGCGACGCCCCGGATTGACGAACAGTGCGACCGTCTGGACAAAAGGCGGCAAGGCGTCGCGCAGTTCTACCGCACGCGCGATGGAGAGGAATCGCGGGCTCTGGGGATAAAAGACAAACCCGACCGCATCCGCACCCGCGTTCGCAGCATCCACCGCGTCCCGCGCACGGGTGATGCCGCAGATCTTGACCCTCGTCCTCATTCGGCGGGAACCAGAGACGCGTGCACCGGTTCTGACGTGCACGGCAGGCACCACTGCGGCCCATACTCGACATGCTCGAAATACAGCCCGGCAGAAGAGAATGTCGGCGCAGCGCGCGAACGGTCACGTGATTCGAGGAGTTCGGCGGGCCAATGCGCGGGATGTTTTCCCTTGCCCACATATACCAGCGTACCCACGATGTTGCGCACCATGTGGTGGAGAAAGGCGTTCGCGCGCAGCGTAAATACGATTCGCCCGCATGACGACTCAATTTCCAGCGCATGAAGGGTGCGCACCGGACTTTTCGCCTGGCACTCGCTGGAGCGAAAGGCGCTGAAATCATGCTCGCCGGTAAAGTGCCGGGCAGCAGCGCGCATGGCATCGACGTCAAGCGGCGCATGAAACCAGCCGGCGCTGCGCGCTTCGAGTGCTGGCCGTACAGGCCGGTTGATCAGCAGGTAGCGATAAGTGCGCGACAGTGCGGAGTAGCGGGCGTGGAAATCGTCGGCGGTTCGCCTTGACCAGACGACCGCAATTGAGTCGGGGAGCAGCGCGTTGGTACCGCGCACCCAGGCAGATGCAGGTCGTACGGCATCGGTGTCGAAGTGCACCACCTGGCCTTTGGCATGGACACCACGATCGGTCCTCCCGGCGCAGGTCACGGAGATCGACCCCGCGGCAATGCTCGCCAGGGCGGATTCAAGTGCATCCTGGACAGTTCCACCACCCGACTGGGTTTGCCAGCCGAGGAAGCGGCTTCCGTCGTATTCGATGCCGAGTGCGATGCGGGTCATCAGGGGAAAGGAAGTGAGGCCGGCGCAAGCCGAGCGTGTTGGCCGCCAGCTGGCAGGCAGAACAAAAAGGCCACGGCGCGATGCCGTGGCCTTTCAGGGGCTAGGAATCGGTCAGCCGAGCTTGGCGAGCATTTCGCGCGCCTGATTCTGCTGGGCCTCATCGCCCTCCTTCACGACTTCATTGAGAAGGTCACGGGCACCATCTTTGTCGCCCATCTCCTCGTAAGCCTTGGCAAGATCCAGTTTGGTAGCAACCTCTTGCCAGCGCGGGTCTGTTTCGCCACCCGGCGCCGCCGCATCCAGCGCGCCAAGGTCGAAGCTGATATCAGAAAGATCCATTTCGGCTGGCTTCGCGCCACTCGGCATCATCACCGTCTTGTCTGAGTCCGAGTCGAGGTCCAGATTGAAGTCGAGCCCACCGCTCACGCTTTCGGCTGGTGCCGCAGGAGCAGCCGCAGCCGGCTTTACGGCATCGTCCATACCTAGGTCGAAATCCAGGCCAGCGGGGGCACTCGGCACTGCCTGCGGCGTATCCATGATGATGGTGCCACCCGGTGCGAAGTCGGTCTTCTCGTCGGCGACGGGAGCAGCGGGTGCGTCAGTGGCACCGAGATCGAAATCAACTGAAGCTGGCGCGGATGATGCGACTGCCTCAGGTTCGGCAGCAGGAGAAGCCGAATCCAGGTCGAAATCAAGGGTCGGCGCCGCCACGGCAGCTTGTGCTGCCGGACGAATCATCACTGTGGCGTCGACGTCCCCTCCGTACAGCCCATTCGTCGGGTCTGCTGCGCGCGCGACCGCGACCAGACGATCCCAATCGGCGCCTTGCCCACCGGTCAGTTCCTTGACCTTCATCATGGTCTGTTCAAGGTTCTGACCATCGCCTCGGCCGGCATAAATCTCGGCCATTTTCGCGTGGAGAGCGAGCCGCTGGGGATCCTTGCTCAGGGCATCCTTGAGGATCTCCTCGGCCTGTGTATCGCGCCCATAAGCCATGTAGACATCAGCCTCGGCGATCGGATCGACCTCGTCGGTGTCAGTCGCCGCAACATTCACGTCGCTGACGGAGACTTCGGAAACGGGAGTTCCAGTATCAATCTCCGATCCACCCGCCCCGCTGAAGACCGACGCAGCGCCAAGGCTGTCGGCTGAGGATGCGCCCATCACGCTATCCTGGAACTTGGACTGCGTCGCCTTCTTGCGCTTCCATGCCCAGTAGCCATAGCCGACCAGCATCAGCAGCACGGCCCCTAGTCCGCCCAGGGCAACCGGGTTTAGGAATTCATCGAGCAAGCTCGGCGGCGGCGGCGGCGGCGGCGGCGCTGCAAACTTGGGTTTCGGCTTGGGCGGCGCAGGCACTTTGGGCGGCTCCGGGACCTTTGCTGCATCCATGGGCGGCTTGGTCGCGTCCGGCGCCTTTGCAACCTCCGCTGGCTTGGCAGGTTCCACCGCGAGCTTGGCCGGTTCCACCGCAGGCTTGGCCGGCTCGGCAACAGGTTTGGGCCCCTCGACAATCGCCTTGGGCGCGACGGGCGCGGGCACTGTGGGTTTGGCGCCCGGTTTCTTCTCAAGTTGGGCCAGAGACTGGTTCTTCAGTTCAAGCAGCTTCTGCAGGTCCTGGACATTTTTTTCCAGCTCGTCGACACGGGACTGCGACTCCTGAAGCGCCTTCTGTGTGGAGGCCGCATCGTCGGCCCGGGCCGCCTTTGCGCGCGCGCCCTTGCCGGCAACGTCCGCCTTCGAAAGCTTCAGCTGGTCCTTGCTGTCCTGGATCGGCTCGTCCGACTTGGCAGTGATTTTCCCGGCTGATGACTGGCGCGCCGCTGCGGGGTCAGCCGGTGCTGCAGCAACCGCGCCAGCCAACTGGCTGGAATACTCGCGGAATTCCTTTGCATGTTCCGAAACCAGACGCCGCGCTTCGGCCTGGTCGACTGCCGCAGCCGTATCCGAGTCGGGCACGTTGAGAATCCGGCCAGCGCGCAAACGATTGATGTTGCTGGAGATGAACGCGTCCGGGTTGGCGCGGTAGAGCGCGATTAACATCTGCTGCAGCGTCACTCCGGCCGGCATCGACTCGGTCGCAATTTTCCCCAGCGTGTCGCCTCTCTTTACCTCGTAAGTACCCTTGCTGGCGGGAGCCCGCGCCGCAGCCAACGGACGCGCCTCCACAGGACGCGCAGTCGGGGCCGGCGCGGGAGCCGCCGCCGGACGTGCCATCGGCGCAGGGACCTGCGCCATCGGCTGCGGTGCCTTGTATTCAACCGGGTCCAGCAGGAATGTGTACTCGCGCACCAAGCGCCCCGCATTCCAAGACAGTTCCACGAGGACGTTCAGAAACGGCTCGTTGATTGGCGCATTGGACACCAATTTGACGACCGGTCGCCCATCGAGTTTTTCGATCGCGAATCGCACGCCAAGCAGGGCTGAATTGAGCTCCAGGCCTGCCTGCCGGTAAGCCTCGGGAGGGGCAAAGCGAGCGGAAAGCGAGTCCTCTTCTCCGGCCTGAAGAGAGACAATCTCGATCTGCGCAGAAAGTGGTTGACCCAGTGCCGATAGCACGGTCAGCTTGCCAAGACCTGCCCCGAAGCCCTGTAGCGGGGTCAGGAGCGGCACCAGCAGCGCTAAGGCCGCGGCAAGTCGCCTTGCGGTTACAGATTTTCCCACTCTACCACCCTGAGTCTTATTCGATGGGACAACTAACATAACATCATAGTGTTAGCCTTGCAAGCTGATAGATATTCTACGTTTTATCCGCTTCAGTCCCGATCTGTCTGCATAAAAAGGTTTGCAATGGGCCGATTTGCGTCGGCCCTGCGAACCCGTCGTTTTCAGTGCGTTCCCCGCTGATCTTGCACGATCCTCAGCATTCTGCGAAGCGGTTCCGCGGCGCCCCATAGCAACTGGTCCCCTACGGTAAACGCGGAGAGATATTCCCCCCCCATCGGCATCTTGCGCAACCGACCGATCGGCACCGCGAGTTTGCCGCTGACGGCCGCTGGCGTCAGTTCCGACAGGCTGTCTTCGCGCCTGTTGGGCACAACCTTCACCCAGTCGTTGGCCTCCGCCAGCATGCCTTCAATCTCGTCGAGCGGTACGTCCCCGCGAAGCTTGATGGTAAGCGCCTGCGAATGACAGCGCATCGCGCCGATGCGCACGCAGATTCCGTCGACCGGAATGGGGCGCTCGCTGCGCCCGAGTATCTTGTTCGTTTCAGCCTGCCCCTTCCATTCTTCGCGACTTTGCCCGTTGCCCATGTCCTTGTCGATCCAGGGAAGCACGCTCGCTGCGAGCGGATAGCCGAAATTTTCCTTCGGCAACCCGCCGTTACGCAGGGATTCCGTCACAACAGCATCGATTTCGAGGGCAGACGAAGCCGGATCCTGCAGAAGGCCGCGGACCTTGTCCCCGAGGTGCATCATCTGCGCTGCCAGCTCCCGCATGTTGGCGGCGCCGGCGCCCGAAGCCGCCTGGTAAGTCATGCTCGTCATCCATTCCACCAGGTCGCGCTTGAGCAACCCGTCGAGCCCCATCATCATGAGACTGACCGTACAGTTGCCACCGATGTAGTCCTTCACTCCACGGCCAAGCGCAGCTTCGATCACCGGCATGTTCACCGGGTCAAGCACGATCACCGCATCGTCCTTCATGCGCAGCGCGCTGGCGGCATCGATCCAGTACCCCTTCCAGCCCGCATTGCGCAGCTTCGGGTGAATATCGTTGGTGTAGTCGCCCCCCTGGCAGGTGATGATCACCTGCAAATCCTTGAGCGCATCGATCGAATTCGCGTCCTGCACCGGCCCGGTGTCCCGCCCGATCGCGGGTCCTTTGCCACCCGCCTTCGTCGTGGAGAAAAACACCGGCTCGACGTGGTCGAAGTCCTTTTCCTCGCGCATGCGCTGGACGAGAACCGAACCCACCATGCCACGCCAACCGACGATTCCAACTCTCAACATGACCTTCCCTTTGACTTGCCTAGAGCGCAGCCACCACGGCCGCGCCCATCTCCTGCGTACCCACCTTCTTCGTTCCCGTCTCAAAGATGTCTGCTGTTCGATAACCTGCCTTCAGCACCTGCTTTATCGCGGCCTCGATCCGGTCTGCGGCCGCCGCCTGATCAAGCGAATAGCGCAACATCATCGCCGCCGAAAGGATCGTGGCCAGTGGGTTCGCAATGTCCTTGCCCGCGATGTCGGGCGCCGAGCCGTGGATCGGCTCGTACAGGCCCTTGTTGTTCGCGTCGAGCGAAGCGGACGGAAGCATGCCAATCGAACCGGTGAGCATCGAGGCTTCGTCCGAAAGGATGTCGCCGAACATGTTGCCGGTCACGATCACATCGAACTGCTTGGGCGTGCGCACCAACTGCATCGCGCAGTTGTCGACATACATGTGTGACAGCTCGATATCCGGGTATCCCTTTCCAACTTCGGTCACAACGTCACGCCAAAGCTGTGAGGTTTCCAGCACGTTCGCCTTGTCGACCGAGCACAACCTGCGGTTGCGCTTCATTGCGGCCTGAAAACCGACGTGCGCGATGCGTCGGATCTCGCCCTCGGAATAGCGCATCGTGTCGAAGCCTTCGCGCTGCCCGTCGGCAAGCGTCTGGATGCCGCGCGGCTGGCCGAAATAGATATCGCCGGTGAGCTCGCGGATGATCAGGATGTCCAGGCCCGCAACCACCTCGGCTTTGAGTGCCGAAGCGCCTGCCAGTTCTGCGTGGACCTGTGCGGGCCGCAGGTTGGCGAACAGCCCCAGATGCTTTCTCAACCCGAGGATCGCCTGCTCGGGGCGCTTGGCGCGCGGCAACTGGTCATATTGGGGGCCGCCCACCGAGCCGAACAGTATCGCGTCCGACGCTTTTGCCAGGCTGAGCGTCGCCTCAGGCAACGGATCCCCCGACGCGTCGTACCCCGCGCCGCCCACCGGCGCCTCCTGGGTCTCGAGCGCGAGCCCCAGCTGGCCCAGCACCGCGAGCGCCTGCGCCATTATCTCCGCACCGATCCCGTCTCCGGGCATTACGGCTATTTTCATTGGCGGCCTATCGAAAGAACCAGGGGAACTGCTGCGTGCGCATGGCCTCGAACGCGCGGATCTTGTCCGCATGGAGCAGCGTCAGGCCGATCTCATCCAGCCCATTGAGCAGACGGTACTTGCGGAACGCGTCGATTTCAAACTTGAACACCATGCTCGCGTTCTGTGTTGCCACCGTCTGCTTGTCCAGATCGACAACCAGCTTGAAGCCGGGAAACGCCGCCGCCTCGTAGAACAGGCGGTCGACTTCGGATTCAGCCAGGCGAATCGGCAGGAACCCGTTCTTGAAGCTGTTCGCGTAGAAGATGTCCCCGAACGAAGGCGCAATCACGCAGCGAAAACCGAATTCCTGCAGCGCCCAGGGCGCGTGTTCGCGCGAACTGCCGCAGCCGAAATTCTTCCGCGCAAGCAGCACCT
Organism: Burkholderiales bacterium; assembly: GCA_038211455.1. GTDB lineage: Bacteria > Pseudomonadota > Gammaproteobacteria > Burkholderiales > SG8-39 > SZAS-79. The sequence goes on along the minus strand of JBBQVP010000002.1, from coordinate 18,565 downwards.
GTGCGCCCTTGTAGCGCGGCAGGTTGAGCACGAACTCCTCGTTAAGCGGACGCTTGGCGTTGTCCATACCCGGCTCGCCGTGGTCACGATAGCGCCACGCATCGAACAGATTCGGGCCGTAACCCGTACGCTTGATCGACTTGAGGAACTGCTTCGGGATGATCGCGTCCGTATCCACATTGGCGCGGTCCATCGGCGCCACCAGCCCGCTGAGTATCGTAAATTTTTCCATGCTGCCCCTGCTCCCTCCGCTATTTCTTGACCGCGCGCTGGATGGCCTCGCCACCCTTCTCCACGTCTTTGCCGATCCCCTGAACGGTATTGCAGCCGCTGAGGACCGCGGCAAGCAACAGCAGGCTGAATAGTGATTTCATGATGCGCTCCTGTAACGATTCAACGCCATTGGCGTACGTCGACGAAATGTCCGGCGATCGCAGCGGCCGCGGCCATGGCCGGGCTGACCAGATGCGTGCGGCCGCCATCGCCCTGGCGACCTTCGAAATTCCGGTTGGAGGTTGACGCGCAGCGCTCGCCTGGCTCAAGCCGGTCTGCGTTCATCGCCAGGCACATCGAGCAACCCGGTTCGCGCCACTCAAAGCCAGCTTCCCGGAAGATCCGGTCAAGACCCTCTTTTTCTGCCTGCGCCTTCACCACGCCGGAACCCGGCACGACCATTGCAACCTTGATATTCGCAGCTACGTGCCGTCCCTTGGCGATCTCCGCGGCGGCGCGCAGGTCCTCGATGCGCGAGTTGGTGCACGAGCCGATGAACACCTTGTCGAGCAGGATGTCCTGGATCGGGGTGCGCGGCTTGAGGCCCATGTAGGAAAGCGCGCGCTCCATGCCCTCGCGCCGGGTCGCGTCCTTCTCGCGATCTGGGTCCGGCACCGTCGCATCGACCGAAACCACCATCTCCGGCGAGGTTCCCCAGGTAACCTGCGGAGTAATCTCAGCGGCGTTCAGAACGACTTCGCTGTCGAATTTCGCGCCTGGATCGCTCTTCAGCGTCCGCCAGTACACGACCGCCTGGTCCCACTCCGGACCGGTCGGAGAGAACGGCCTGCCCTTGAGGTAATCGATCGTGGTCTCGTCCACCGCAACCATGCCGGCACGCGCACCTGCTTCGATCGCCATATTGCAAAGGGTCATGCGACCTTCCATCGTCAACGACCGAATCGCGCTGCCGGTGAACTCGATCGCAGAACCGGTGCCGCCCGCCGTGCCGATCTTGCCGATGATCGCAAGCACGATGTCCTTTGCAGTCACGCCGCGCGGCAGCACGCCCTTGACCGTGACGCGCATGTTCTTCATTTTGTTCTGTACCAGACATTGCGTGGCGAGGACGTGTTCGACCTCGGAGGTGCCGATCCCGTGCGCGAGGCAGCCGAACGCGCCGTGGGTGCTGGTATGCGAATCCCCGCACACGACCGTCATGCCCGGCAGCGTCGCTCCATTCTCAGGCCCGATTACGTGCACGATTCCCTGGCGCTTATCAAGGAAGGGAAAATACGCCTTGGCGCCGTATTCGCGCATATTCGCGTCCAGCGTTTCCACCTGCAGCCGCGAAGTCGGATCGACGATCCCGGCGATGCCCCGTTCCCAACCCGTGGTCGGCGTATTGTGGTCCGCCGTGGCGACCACCGACGAGATGCGCCAGGGCTTGCGGCCGGCGAGCTTCAGGCCGTCGTAGGCCTGCGGGCTGGTCACCTCATGCACCAGATGGCGGTCGATGTAGAGCAGCGCGGTGCCATCTTCTTCGACGTGCACCACGTGGCTGTCCCAGAGCTTGTCGTAGAGAGTCTGTGCCATGGCCTGATAACGGGGCAGATAAATGCCCAAAATCCGTTGTGGAACTGATAATTATCGCACAACAGCGCGCCCCGGAACGCGTCCGGGAGCAACGTTTCTCAACGTCCGGGGCGGGCGTTTGCGTACAACGGATAAACCCGCTCGGCATAGACGCGCAGGTCCGCAATCCGCGTCTGGTTCGCCGGATGCGTGGAGAGAAACTGCGGCGGCGCCGACCCGCCCGCGCTCCCCATTTTCTGCCACAACGTGATCGCCGCGCGCGGATCGTAGCCTGCACGCGCGGCGAGCTCGACGCCCATCCGGTCGGCCTCGGTCTCGTCCTGGCGGGAGTTCGGAAGATTGAACGTCAGGTCGAGGACCAGCTTCGACAGATCCTGCGTCAGTCCCGACAGGCCGGTCGCCGCGCTAACCACGTTGATCACCAATCCTTGCGCCATCGCCTGGGACGCGCGTTCGCGTCCGTGCTCACGCAGCGCATGCGAAATTTCGTGTCCCATCACTGCCGCGAGTTCATCGTCGGTGAGTCTCAAGGCGTCGAGGATCCCGGTATAGACCGCGATCTTTCCACCTGGCATGCACCAGGCGTTGATCTCCTTCGAGGTGATGACGTGGACTTCCCAGCTCCAGCCGGGCGCGTCGCGACGGAAGACGGCTGTCTGCGGAATCAGCCGCGCGGCCACGGCGCGCACGCGCGCCACCTGTGCGGCATCGCGGTCCAGCAGGCCCTTCTTCGCCGCCGCCTGCAGCGTCCCTGCATACGCCTTCTGCGCGCCGTCGTTGATCTGCTTTGACGACACCAGCATGTTCTGCGTGCGATTCACGCCGACTATCCCGGGCTGCGTGGTCTGCACGCTCTGGCACCCGGCAACCAGCAACGCAAACAGCGTAAGACTGTAGAATTTAAATTGGTCCATAGTCGCTCTGCTCTGCTGATGCGCGTGGTCCCCGCAGTTTAAACCCGGACGCGCCATGCGACGATGACTGCACCCAGGCAGCCGAATAGCGCGCTTACGCCGAACGTCATTGCAGCCCCCAGCGGTTCCCACGCGGCACCTGCCAGCAGCGTCCCGGCCATGCCCCCGAAGCCGTACGCGACGCTCATGTAGAGGGCCTGTCCGCGAACCTGCAGCGGTCCCGCGAACAATCGATGCACCATCGCGATAGAAGATGCGTGAAACGACCCGAACGTCGCCGCATGCAGCAACTGTGCCGTGGCGAGCACGATAAGGGAACCCACCCCCCAGCCAATGGCGACAAAGCGCACGCCGGCTGCGATGAAACTGACCAGCAGGATCGCGCGGAGGCTGAACCGTCGCATCAGCGCCGGCATCGCAAGGAAAACCACAATCTCTGCCAGGACCCCCAGGGTCCACAGCATGCCGACCATCGCTTTCGAATAGCCGTGCTCGACAAGGTAGAGCGAATAGAAGACGTAGAGTGCGCCATGCGCGATGGTCATGCAGGTGCACGCTGCGAAGAACGCGAGCACATCCGGGCGCGTCAGGATCACGCGCAATGCCCCACGGGCCGCCTGCGCACGCTCGACCGCGTGCACCGGCAGGCAGAAAGCGACGGCGAAGGTAACCACGCTCAGGACTGAAACCACCCAGAGGAGCCGAGTTACCGGCACGACGTCCAGCATTGCGCCGGTCAACAGCACCGCCAGGATGAATCCCACAGAGCCCCACAGGCGGATCGGACCATAACGATGGGTGTGCGGCCCAAGCACCGAAAATGTGAGCGCATCGACGATCGACAGTACAGCCGCGGAAAAGGTCCCGACCAGCGCGACCACCAGCGCGGTCTGCGTGAAGCCGGTCGTAAAAAACAGCAGGCCGTAGGCCGCCGCGGTGAGCCCGCTGGACAGGGCGACTACACCGCGTCTCGAGCCGGTGGCGTCCGACAGCCAGCCCCAGGCCATCGGCGCGAAAATGCGCGCGAACTGGGGCAGCGCGAGGATGCTGGCAATTTCCGCCGGCGTGAAGCCGGCGCCCGCAAGGTACAGCGAAAAATAGGGTGCGTAGGCGCCGAGGTAGCAGAAGTACGCGAAGTAGTACGCGGAAAGCCGCGTGGGCGGTGAGAGGCGCAAGTGCGAGGTCGGGAAGCTCAAGTGGCGCGGAATTGCGCGTAGTTTACAGCCCTCTTTCCGCCGCTCCCAATTGGCCGGTCGCCCGGCGCACCGAAGTGCGACCGTGGAGCTGCTCTACAACTGACCGAAGCGCTGCGGCACCTGCGCCTGCAGCGAACTAAGGTGGTCTTCAAGCGCCTGGATGCGCCCGAGCAGGGACAGCGCCAGTGCGAGCGCGTTGGGGTCGAGGTCGAAATCCTTGCGCAGGCGCCCGGCTCGCTTCACCGCGACCACGCAATGTGCGCTGAACGTCCAGTGCACATTGCCGGGATCCACAGGAACCAGCGCTCCGTATTCGACCAGTTCGCGCAGCGTGGAATCGTTCAGTCCGGACAACGCGGCAAGCTCTTCGAGAGAAACCCGGGTCTGCTCGTTCATCCAGGCAGCGTCTTCGGGATCAGTGTTCATGCGGCACCTCCGCCTTGAAATGGCCGCGCGGGTCGAACGTCGATCCAGCCGCCAGTTCCTCGAAAAGTTTACGCTCTCTATCGGTCAGGCTGTGCGGCACGACGATCTGCACGATCGCGAACAGGTCGCCCGGATCGCCGTGCGGGCGCGGCAGACCGCGCTTCGCCAGTCGCAACCGCTTGCCAGCGGGTGTACCTGCAGGGACTTTGAGGTGCACTGAGCCCGCCAGCGTCGGCACTTCCAGAGTGGCGCCCAGTGCCGCTTCCCATGGCGCAAGCGGCAAGTCGAGGTAGAGGTCGTGACCGTCGGGACGAAACAGCTTGTGCGGCAGGAGCGCGATGTTCAGGTACAGGTCGCCGTCCGGTCCGCCGTTGAACCCTTTGCCGCCCTTGCCGCGCAGGCGCAGCCTCTGGCCGTCGGTGGCGCCCTTGGGGATTCGCGCCGTGAATATCCGGGGTACGCTGTGCAAACGGCCGTGCGCATCGTATTCAGGCACGCCGAGATTCAGATCCACCTGGGTTCCGCTGAACGCGTCCGAAAGCGAAATGCGCGCGGTGACCTCGTAATCTTCGCCAGGCATCGCCAGGCGCTGACCGTGTGTTCCATGAACGCGCCCCGCGAGTCCTGCGAACAGATCGGCAAGATCCGCCTCGTCAAACTGATGCTGCCCGGCGCCGAATTGCGCGCCCCAGTCCGGAGGAGGGCGAAAGCTTTCTCCCGGCTGGTGTCTGCCGAGCTGGTCGTAGGCCGCCCGCTTGTCGGCATCCTTCAGTGTTGCATAGGCCTCGGCAATGTCCTTGAATTTCTCCTCTCCGGCGGGGTCTTTCGACACATCCGGGTGGTACTTGTGCGCGAGCTTTCGGTAGGCTTTCTTGATGTCCTCCGCGCCGGCATCGCGCGCAACGCCGAGGACTTCATAATAGTCCTTGTATTTCATGTTCCGTATCTTGGGCCGAAACAGCCAGATTGCAAGGAGACTTCAAGCATGGACAGCATCACCGCGACCGACACGAGCGGGACAGCGCCGGCGCAGACAGCGCTCGGGGGGCTCAAGGTCCTCGAACTCGGACAGTTGATCGCCGGCCCCTTCGCGGCCAAGACACTCGCCGATTTCGGGGCGGACGTAATCAAAGTGGAGCCACCGCAAGGCGGCGACCCATTGCGCAAGTGGCGCCTTCTCAAGGACGGCACTTCGGTGTGGTGGCAGGTGCAGTCCCGCAACAAGCGATCGCTGGCGCTGGACCTGCGGGAGCCCGAAGGCCAGGCAATTGTCCGCAAGCTGGCCAGAGAAATTGACGTGCTGATCGAAAACTTCCGGCCGGGTGCGATGGAAGGCTGGGGACTGGCACCTGAAGACCTGCTGAAGCTGAACCCCGGGCTCATCGTGCTGCGTGTCAGCGGATACGGTCAGAGCGGACCCTACCGCAACCGACCAGGATTTGGTGTCGTGGCCGAAGCCATGGGCGGCCTGCGCCACCTCTCCGCCGAACCCGGCCGGGTGCCGGTGCGCGTGGGCGTCAGCATCGGCGACACGCTGGCGGCGCTACACGGCGTGATCGGGATCCTGCTGGCGCTGCAGCACCGCAACGCCACCGGCGAGGGCCAGGTCATCGATGTGGCGCTGTATGAAGCCGTATTCAACTGCATGGAAAGCCTGCTACCCGAATACTGCGCCTTCGGCGCCGTGCGCGAACCTGCGGGGAGCGCCCTGCCCGGCATCGCGCCCACCAATGCCTACTGCTGCAAGGACGGCGGCTACGCCCTGATCGCGGGCAATGGCGACAGCATTTTCCGCAGGCTGATGACGCTGATCGGCCGCACCGACCTGGGCAATGACCCGACGCTCGCCGACAACGCCGGCCGGGTGCTGCGAGTTGCCGAACTGGACGAAGCCATAGGCGCCTGGACATCCGGGCGCACGGTCACCGAGGTGCTGGCCGCGCTCGAGCAGGCTTCCGTGCCCGCGGGCCGCATCTATACGATCGCGGACATTGCCGCTGACCCGCACTACAAGGCGCGCGGCATGCTGCAGGAAATCCGCATGGCAGACGGCAGCACGGTCACCGTGCCCGGGTTCGTGCCCAAGCTGTCGCTCACCCCTGGAAGCCACCGCCGCAACGCGCCCGACCTCGGTGAGGACACCGAGTCGATCTTGCGCGAGATCGGCCTGACCCCTGAGCAAATCCTGGCGCTGAAGGACCGCGGCATTGTGGATGGAGCATCCGCATGACCGGCCACGGCGACCGTCGGCTGCCTGCCACCGCACGCGAATCCGTCCGAGGCTACAGTGCCGCGCCTAACGCCGCATGGAATCGTTCCGGCTGCTCGTAGATCACCCAGTGTCCCGCGTCCTCGATAACCTCTAGAGCCGCCTGCGGATCGGTACGCCGCAGCAACGGCTCGACTTCAGCCAACCGCCCGCCGGCGGTCACATCGTGCCGCCCCCAGATACCGCGCAGGCGGATACGCCCCGCGAGCCGTGACAGGGGATTGAGCAGCGAATCGCCGCGCGAAAAGGGCCCGCTGTTGATCCGCGAGCGTTCGGCGTTGCGCGCCTGCACTTCCAGCGCGAGAGCATCGATTTTCTTTTCATCCCACAACATCAGACCCGAAAGGTTATGGCGGTGTGCCGCGCGACGGCTGGCTTCGTCCTTCAGGTGGCGCCAGGCGACCAAAGGCAGCTTTTTCCCCTCGCGCAGCCCGAGCCCACCGGCCCCGACCAGGACAAGCGTGCCCAGATCCGCCAGGCAGTGCGCCGCCAGATGGCCGGCCACCAGCCCGCCGAACGAGAATCCGGCGAGATCGAACCTGCGGCCCGCCGGGAGCACGCGCTTGATTCCCTGCGCGATGATTGCGGCGATCTCGGCAACGCCCGAACCCCTGGGAGGCGCTGCGGATTCGCCGTAGCCGGGCATGTCCGGGACCCAAACCGCATGTGTCTGAGCCAATGCGCGAACATTGCGGACCCAATGGGTCCACGATCCCGTGCCGCCGTGCAGGAGCACGATCGGCCTGCCCTCGCCCCAGCACCGCCAGACGAGTTCGCCCTCGCCGCACGGTGTGGCATGGTGCTGCGCCACTGAGGATATTTCTGCGATCAGCGCGCCCGGGTGGATCACGTCTCCTGCGCTGCACAGGCTTTCAGTCGGCATTTTTTCTTTTTAGGGAAATAAACTCACTGTCATGAAAGCACCGGCGGGGCCTCGGCAGACGTCGTCTCGCCAAGCCCGGGCCTAACGTGCATGGCCCGCGCCGGTATGCGTGCGACGGCCTCGATCTCGACCAGCATCTCGGGAAGCATGAATCGGCTGACCTCGATGAGCGTGCTCGCCGGCTTGTTGACGAAAAAGCGCCGCCATACGTCGCCGTGCCGGCCGTAGGCAACGATGTCGGTGGTGTACATGGTCCACTTGAGCACATCTCCGTAGTCCGCGCCGGCCGTGTGAAGCACATCACCGGCATTGCGAAAGCACTGCTCGATCTGCGCTCTGATGTCGCCCTGGCCGACCACCTTCCCTTGCGGATCGCGCGCAGTGATCCCGGCAGTGAACAGCAGCTTGTCGTCTGAGGCCACGCCCAGAGAAAACGAGATCTCCTTGACCCAGGGTTTGTCGACATCGATGACGTCACGGCTCATGGCGGGGCTCCTGTTGCGTAGCTTGCATATCTTCGGCGGTCGCCGACTGGCGATTCAGGCAGGATCGATGCGCTCGAACACACGCACGGACTTCGCGCTCACCCAGTCGGCGACTTCGCGGTCGAAGGCCCTGAAGTGCGCAGACGCGAGATGCGCGTCGAACGCGGCGCGGTCGGCATAGACCTCGTACAGGTAGATGCATTCCGCCACCCCCGGGTCGGTACAGACGTCAAACTGGAAGCAACCCGGCTCCTGCTCCCGGCTGGCGCGCGCATTAGCGGTCATTTTTTCGCGGAACGAATTGAGGAACGCAGGCTTGATGCGGAAATCGACGGTTACGACGTACATGGCACTCCTTCAGGTGGGATGCTTCTTTCTCAGATCTGCGACCTGCTCGGGCGTCAGGCAGCGCACCTTCTCATGGCGCAGCAACAAGTAGAGCTTCGCTGTGGCCTCGAGTTCCTCCACCGCGTCGGCCGCAGCCGAGAGCGAGGATCCGGCGACCACCGGACCATGATTGGCCAGTAGCACGGCATGGTGTCGTCCGGCGAAACCACGCACTGCCTGGGCGAGCGCCATGTCCCCGGGGGCAAAATAAGGCACCAGCGGCAGGCTGCCGATGCGCATCACGTAATAGGCGGTCATCGGCGGCAATACGTCGGCGGGGTCGACCTCCTCCAGCACGGACACCGCCACCGAATGCGTCGAATGCAGATGCACGACAGCCGCATTTTTGGCGCGCTCCTCGTACATGGCCAGATGCAGGAAGGCCTCCTTTGACGGCGGGTCGCCGGCAATCAGCTTTCCCGTCCAGTCGAGCTTCGAGATTCGCGCCGGATCAAGCGTACCGAGGTTTGAACCGGTCGGCGTGAGCAGCCAGCCGTCCGCGCATTTCTGGCTGATGTTTCCGGTCGAGCCGTGCGTCAGGCCGCGCGCATAGATCGAGGCGCCTAGCGCACAGATCGCCTCGCGCAGTTTCGATTCGGGCGGCATCGGCGTGCTCATTGCGGCATCTCCGGAGGCTTGGCGAGAAAGTTCGTAACGCCGAAGTTACCTGATTTGCGGCCCAGAGGCATTGAAGCCGGCGAGTTCGACCCGACGGCCCTCGGTGTTCGAGGCGTAGACGGCTTCCAGCGCCAGCATGTTGGCGAGGTAGGCTTCGGCGCTGTTTTCGAGGGGGGCCTGCTCGCGCAGATGGCGAACCACATGCGCCTGGAGTGCGTCGCAGGCGCCTCCGCCGAAGGTGTCGTCGCGCCCGCGGTCGTAATGGTGTTCCACCTCGTCCTTCTGGTGCGGCTTCCACCAGAGCCGCGCGTCGCCGTCCAGCCGCATCACGCCCCCGCTTCCCTCCAGCCAGCATTCGCCCATCGTGCGACGCGGGTTCTCGGCCACATGATCGTTGAGGCGGTTGCCATCGAACAGGCCGGTCGCACCGCTTGCGAACTCGAACACGATGTATCCCGCATCCTCCCCCGCGATCGCCGGGTTGATGCGGCGCAGCCGCGCGGTCACCGCTGCAAGATCGCCAAGCAGGTAGCGAAATGTGTCGATCAGGTGGATCGCGGTCTCGAAAACCAGGAAACGCGACATGGCCTGGAAATACGCCTGCCGCGCGAGGTAGGCGTCCGCGCCTTGCCCGTCGCCAGGCCGCAGCCGGAAGGCGATCGAATGCACGGCGCCAAGGCGCCCTTCGTCTAGGAGGCGCTTCATCTCTCGAAAGTGTGGCATGAAGCGGAAGTTTTCGTGGATCGCTAGGGTTATCCGCGCGCGCGCGGCGAGCTGCGCGATCTCGCGCGCCTCCGCGTGCGATCTGCCGAACGGCTTCTGGCAGACGGCCGCAATTCCACGGCGCGCCGCCTCGCCGACGCAGTCGAGATGCGTCACCGGCGGTGTGACGATGTCGAGCAGGTCCGCGTTGCTGGCGTCGAGCATCTGCGCGACGCCATCGAACACGCGCGGGATGCCGAATCGCGCCGCCAGCGCTGCGGCTTTCGACTTGTCGCGGTTGCAGATCGCAACGACCTCGACGCCCGGTATTCGGCGCCAGCCATCGAGTTGAAACTGGCAGAAGTACCCTGCACCCGCGACGGCGACACGCAGCGGCTTCATCCTCAGAGGTTCGAGGCCACGGCGTCGCGGATCGCCTGCGTCCCATCCTTGCCGCCGAGTTCGAACGGCCGGATCAGGCCCGAAGCGAACACGGCATCGACGGCGCGCTCGAGCCGGCCGGCGGCCGCAGACAGCGCCTCGTTTCCCGAGCGCTCGGCCAGCCAGTCGAGCATCATCGCCGCAGACAGGATGGTCGCGGTCGGATTAGCCTTGCCTTGTCCGGAAATATCCGGCGCGGAGCCGTGGCAAGGCTGGAACAAACCGTGCTCGTGTCCGACGTCGGCCGAGGGCGCCATGCCCATCCCGCCGATCAGCGCCGCGGCCTGGTCCGAGAGGATGTCGCCGTACATGTTTTCGGTCACCATGACATCGAAGGTCCACGGTTTCCTGACCAGATCTAGCGCGGTCGCATCCACGTAATGATGGTCGGCGGCGATTCCCGGATGGCGCGCGGCCACTTCGTCGAATACCTTGCGGAAGAACGCCATCGAGACGAACACGTTCGCCTTGTCCACGCAGGTGACGCGGCCGGGCTTGCCGCGTGTCTTCCTGCGCTCGGCGAGGCGGAATGAAAACTCGTGCACCCGCTCGGAGCCCGCGCGCGTGATCACCATGGTATCCCGCGCCTCGCGGTCGCCTTCCACCAGGCCTTTGCCGCGCGACGCGAACAGTCCCTCGGTCGATTCGCGAATCAGCACCAGGTCGATATCTTTCGCGCGCGGGTCGGCAAGGATCGGCGTGACACCCGGGATCATGCGCGCCGGCCGCACGCCGGCGAAGAGTTCGAGCCGGAAACGCAAGTCGAGTTGCGGCGCGATCTCGGTGCCATCCGGATAGCGGATCTCCGGCCAACCCATCGCGCCAAACAGGATCGCGTCGGCTGCCTTCGCCTGCACGAACGTCGCTTCGGGCAGTGCCTCGCCCGTAGCCTTGTAGTGCAACGCGCCGGCAGGATGGGTTGCAAAGTGCAGGTCGAATCCTGCCCCGCGCTGGAGTTTCTCAAGCAACACCAGGGCGGCGTCGATGACTTCGACTCCGATGCCGTCGCCGGGCAGTACACAAATTTCGAATCTGGTTTTCATCGTGTGGCTACCCTTGGTGAGTTCCGTCTTCAATACCCAGCTCCGCGCGGATCCGCCCAAGTTCGCGCTTCAGCCCATGCACCTCGGCCTCCAGTCGCGCGAAGTTTGCCTTGAGCGCCGCCACTTCGCCGAGGGAAACATCGGCGTTGGGCAGGGTCTGCGCCGGCTCCGGCGGCGGTTCGCCGGCAAGCAGATGCGCCCAGCGATTCTCCCGTGCGCCCGGCTGGCGTGCCAGTTCCGCGACCAGGGCGCCCGCAGGACGCTCCGCCAGTTCGTGCAGAAATCCCTCGACCGCCGAGATATCGGCAAACCTGTGCATACGTTCGCAGCCAATGCGCAGCTCACCCGCGGTCTGCGGTCCTCTCAGCATCAGTACCGTCAGCAGGGCTGCCGACTGCGTGGGCACATGGAGTACGCGCTCGAGGTTGTGCGCATAGCGCGAAACCCGTCCGCCGCTGGTCTCCATGACCAGGCTGTATGCCTTGAGGCTGTCGATCCCGGCCTGGAGTTCGGTTTCAGTCGTGGCCATCACCGGGTCGCGACTGGTTTTCTGGTTGCATCCGGAGAGAAGCGCGTTGAGCGTTAGGGGGTAGGAGTCTGGCACCGTGCGTTCTTTTTCGGCAAGCGTGCCGAGGATGCGGGTTTCGAGAAGCGAGAGCGTGGGTAGTGGCATGAGGTTCAGGTAGGTTCGGATTGCGCCCGATGTTACGCGCTCAGCCGCGGCAGCAGTCGAATCGCATTGTCGCGCCTCGAACGGATGTCGCGCCGTCGCGACGTGCCCGTATATGCGGCCTCACGCCTGGCGATTCCTGCCCTGCGCGCCGATCTCCTCCTGCAGCCGGCGCAGCCGCTCCATACCGGCCTCGCCAAGCGTGCGAAGGTTCGCGGCGGCGATCCGGTCGCCGACCGAGACCGGTGCCGCCACAGCCATCAGTTCTGCCGCACTCATTCCTGAAACGTTGACGTAGTTCGCGCCGCCCGGGTTGGCGCCGCGCACCGCGCGAAGCACGCTGGCACGGACAAGTTGAACCGTCGGATCGGGACTGCGACGGATGAACCGCACGGCGCGATTCGCGTCGCGCAGATCTTCGGCAAAGTGGGGATGAAACGCAACGCAATAAAAGGGCGTATCGCCGTTCGGGTGGCGCGCCTGCACCCGCTCGCGTGCCGCGCCCACCATTTGCTCGAACACCTTTGCCCCTTCGGTGCCCTCCGCGAGCGCCGGCGCCAGCGTCGGATACAGGATCAGGCCGACCTCCACGGATTCGGCGGGCAGATCCTCAACCAGCGCTATCGCCCGGTCCAGCCCTGCCACTGCCATGTCGAATCCCGGGCTCCCCGGCAGGCCGCCGATCTCGGGCAGGACCACGCGGTGCAGCCTGCCGGTCTCGCGGCAGCGCTTCGCGTACGGGCAAAAGCTGAAGGCCTCGACGAACTCGAGAACGTAGCGGTCGTTGCGTGCGAGCGCGGCATCGAGGCGCGGGTCGGGGGGGCTATCGGACATGGCGCAAGGATACCTTCGGGATAAATAATCCGGGCGCCCGCCCGAGCGCTCCCTGCGCGCTTGCGCGCGGCTTCAGGCAAATAGTTTTTGGCGATACCGGAAAATTTTGGCATTATTTGGAGCAGTGCTACCGGAAACGCGTTCATGTCAGCCCAAAGATACAAATTTGACTTCAGGGACAGCATCAGCCGCCTGCGCGCCAAAGGGGCAAGGCCGGGCAAGGCCGTCAACATCAAGGTGCGCGTCGCCAATGACCCGGTCAGCCCCTCGATTCCCGCCTTCGCCGAGTTGGACGAAGAGGGCAACTTCCTGGTCACATTTACAAACCTGTCAGGCACAACGGGCAATATCCGGCTGCATTTTGACGTCCTGATGTGGGAAATACACTGCCGCGAGCTCGCCCGTCAGGGGAAGAATCCGCTCGCCTGACTTCTGAAATATTTTCCAATTCCGGAAACTCGGCTGTCGGTATTGCGGCATCCAGCCGAGAAATTCTCAATAGTAAAGTCCGACTTTCTCGAAAGCGATTTCGGTCGTCTTCTGCATTCTTCTAATGCAAAACACACGAAAAAATAGCCAACATATTGTTTTTGTTAAATTATTATGTGTCACCATGTTGACGCGCGGCACCCCGATAAATCGGGTCGGAACGCCGGAATTGCACGCGAGAACCTGAATACCCTGCGTCCGATCATGATGGATGCCTCACCGCAGCTGGGAGTACCGTCCCTGAACGGCATTTTTGCCAGCGACCGGGTTCTGGTGCCCGTTTCCGCCGATTACCTTGCCGTGAACGGTGCCGCTGCGTGTCCGGATCCTGAAACCGTACTTGATCATCAGAACGGCGTTGGCTCGAAGCCCATGAACGCGATCATAGCCGCCGTCCCGCGCCCCCGCCCCGCTACTCCCGGTTTGCGTAGGGATTCCTGCCGGTGCGGAACTCGATCCGCATTGGCGTGCCCTCAAGGGAAAACAGCGTACGGAACACCCCTTCGAGGTACCGCTTGTAGGTTTCGGGAACGTGATTCAGCTGGTTGCCATGGATGATGATGGTGGGTGGATTCTGCCCACCCTGGTGCGCGTAGCGCAGCTTCGGACGCCCCATTCCGCGCCTCGGCGGCGCCTGCTTTTCTACTGCCGCGATCAGCGCGCGCGTGAGTTTGGGCGTCGAGAGCTTGACCATCGCAGCCGCGTACGCCTTGTCGACCGCCGTCATGACATCGCCCAGCCCTTTCTTCGCGCGCGCCGAGATATACAGCGTCTTCGCAAAGCCGAGGAAGCCGACTTTCCATGCCAGCTCCGACTTGATTTTCTCTCGCTGCTCCGAATCGGCCGCATCCCATTTATTGACCGCTACGACCACGGCCCTTCCGCGCTCGAGGATGTACCCCGCGACATGCGCGTCGTGTTCAGTGATTCCTTCCACGGCATCGATGACAAAGATCGCGACGTTCGAGCGATCGATCGCCTGCAGTGTCTTGATGACCGAGAACTGCTCGATAGCCTCCCCTTGCTTGCCACGCTTGCGCAGGCCGGCGGTGTCGACCAGCGTGTACTTTCGGCCGTTGCGCTCGAACGGCACGTCGATCGGATCGATGGTGGTGCCTGGCTTGTCGAACGCAATGACGCGGTCTTCACCGACCAGCGCGTTCACCAGCGTCGACTTGCCCACGTTCGGTCGGCCTACGATGGCCACGCGCGGCCAGCGATCGCGCTCGTCAGGTTCTTCGTCCTCGTCTTCGGGGAACTCCCCCAGCACCAGCTCGATGAGCTCCTTGATGCCCTCGCCGTGCGCCGCCGAGATCGACACCGGCAGGCCAAGGCCGAGCTGCTGGAAATCCGCGGCCGCCGAGTCCGGCTGCATGCCCTCTGCCTTGTTCACGGCGATCCACATGCGCGGCTTGAGCTTCCTCAGCTGCTCGGCAATCCGGCGGTCGTCGGGTGTGAGCCCTGCGCGCGCATCGGTCAGGAAAATGACCGCGTCGGCTTCGGCAATCGCCTGTTGGGTCTGCTTCGCCATCTCGGCGAAGATGCCCTCGGTGGTGCGCGGCTCGAGTCCGCCGGTGTCGACCACGAGGTAGGGACGGTTCCCGAGCAGCCCCTCACCGTAGTGCCGGTCGCGCGTCACGCCGGGAACGTCGACGACGATCGCATCACGCGTCCGCGTGAAACGGTTGAACAGGGTGCTCTTGCCGACGTTTGGCCGGCCGACGAGCACTACGACCGGTTTCATTCCAGGCCCCTAGAGGGACAGCGCGAACAAGCCGCCGTTGAGCGTCTGGATCAGCACCGCATTGTTCGGCAGCCGCACGGGCGCTGCGCGGATCGCGCTGCCATCGGTCGCGGTGCGGGCGACGAACGCGCCCGAATCGCGCGCGAGAAAATGCACGAAACCGAACAGGTCCCCGGCCACGATCTCGGTACCCAGTGGCAGCGGCAGGGAAAGCTCGCGCCAGGTCAGGCGATCCTGCTTCCAGACGCTGCGTCCGTTGGAGCGGTCGAGAGAATTCACCGCCCCGCGCACGTCGGTGACATAGGCGTAGCGGGCATCGATGCTCATGCCGTTCAGGGTCGACATCTCGCGCGCCCACACCTGGTTTCCGGACTGCAACTCGAAGCACGCGGCGCGCCCCTGGTAAGAGGCGGCGCAGACTTCGCGCCCTTGCAGCGCCGGGTCGCCGCTGATGTCGGATACGCGCTCAAGTTCGGTGGACCCTTTGGGCTGCGACACCGTCGACTCCCAGCGCAGGGCCCCGGTTTCGAGGTCGATCGATACCAGCTTCCCGCCGGCAAACCCGCCGTAGACCCTGCCCTCGCCCACGGTTATGCCGGCCGGAGAACGTACGATCAGCGAGGCAGCCGCGCGCTGGTAGACCCAGCGCCGCTTGCCATCAGCAACCTCGAAAGCAAAGATCCTGCTGTCCGCAGTGCGCGCGAGCACGAGCCCACCCGCGATCTTTGGCGCGGCTAGCATCTCCGAGGACACGCGCGCACGCCACAGCAGGTTCCCTTTTTCCGCGTCGAGCACGACCAGCACGCCTTCATCGCTGCCAACAGCGATCCGCTTGCCATCGGTGCCGACACCGGCCGAGAGCTTCATGCCGGCGTTAACCTTCCAGACTTCCTTGCCGCTGGCGGCGTCCAGCTTCACGACAGTGCCGTCACGCGCCGCGGCGTAGACACTGCCGTCGACGAGGACAGGGGTGAAGACGAAGATCCCGGCGCTGCCAACGCCGGCGCGCCACAGCGTCTTCACCGGCAGCGGATTCGACAGCGCAGGCAACTCGGCAGGCTTTGCGCCTGCAGGCGTGCTCGAAAACCAGTTCATCGGGTTCATGCTCGAACAACCCGCCAGGGCGAGCATTCCTGATACGGCGCAGGACAGGACCAGTGTACGGCGCATGCGCACGCTCATCCCCCCAGCGCGTCAAGGCGCATCTGTATGCTGTCGCGAATGCCGGTGCTCTTCTTGTCGGTCTTTTCCAGCGCGAGTTTGTAGGCAGTCCTGGCTTCAGCGGCCCGTTTCCCTGCGGCCAGGATGTCTCCCCTGAGCAGCGCATACTCGGCCTCAAACGACGCACCGTGCTTGGCATCGAGCAGTTTCAACGCCTCGTCCGGATTCTTCTCATCGAGCAGCACGTTCGCCAGGCGCAAGCGCGCGAGGTCGCGGAATTCCTCGGAGCCTGTCTTGTCGATGACCCACTGCAACTGGGCGCCGGCCGCCTTGAGCTCGCCTTTCTCAAAAAAGAATTTGGCCGAGGTCAGCGCACCCATCGTTGCATACGCGGTGCCCGGGTACTTCTCTAGCAGCTCGCCGCTGGAGTCGCGCACGGCCTTGGCGTCCTTGCCCGCGGTTGCGCGGGACAGGGCCTCGTACAGTGAGCTTGCGGCGGTGGACTGACTCGCGCGCCACCAGCGCCACCCCTGCCAGCCCGAGAACGCAAGTGCCGCGATGAGCAGCCCCGTGATCAGCAGGTTGCCGTAGGTCGCCCACCACGACTTGAGTTGCGCGAGTTGTTCCTGTTCTTCGAGATCGAGGTGTGCCATGTGCCTGCCCTAGCCTTCGTGTGATTTTGCCGCTTTCAATGCTTCGCTTAAACCGGTTGCGAGCGCATCGCGCCGGACCTTCCCCTGCGGCCGGTCGCGGCGCAGGAACTTTATGCTCACTTCCCCCGTGAGGAGTTCGTCCTCGCCGATGATCAGCGCGAGCAGCGCCCCGCTGGCATCGGCCTTTTTCATCTGCGCCTTGAAACTCCCGCCACCGGCGTGCTGGATCACCGCGAGCCCGATAGCGCGCAGGGACTCGGCCGCCAGCAGTGCCGCTTCCATCGCGCCCTCGCCCTGATGGATCAGGTAAGCATCCGGTACACGCGCAGCAGGCACCCGCCCGGCATCCTGCCAGAGCGCGATCAGGCGCTCCATGCCGGCGGCAAAGCCTACCCCGGGCGTGGGCTTTCCGCCGATCTGCTCGAACAGGCCGTCGTAGCGCCCGCCGGCGCAGACGGTGCCCTGCGCCCCGAGTCGCTCGGTAACCCACTCGAACACGGTGAGGTTGTAGTAGTCCAACCCGCGCACCAGTCTCGGATTGATCCGGTATTCGATGCCGGCCACGGCAAGCAGTCGCTTGAGGCCCTCGAAATGCGCCAGTGAGGCCTCGCCGAGGAATCCCATCAACCCGGGTGCATCCCTCAGCGCATCCTGCACCACCGGATTCTTCGAATCCAGAACCCTGAGCGGGTTGCTGTGCATGCGTCGCTTCGCGTCCGCGTCCAGCGCATCGACCCGGGACTCGAGATAGGTGATCAGTTCGCCGCGGTGTCTCGCACGTTCCTCCGCCGAACCGATGGTGTTCAGCTCGAGCCGCACATCGA
Organism: Burkholderiales bacterium; assembly: GCA_038211455.1. Lineage (GTDB taxonomy): Bacteria > Pseudomonadota > Gammaproteobacteria > Burkholderiales > SG8-39 > SZAS-79. The sequence goes on along the minus strand of JBBQVP010000002.1, from coordinate 1,017 downwards.
TGAGGCCGAGTTCGCGCCAAAGTGCAGCGCACATCACGATCAGTTCGGCATCCGCGTCCGGACCGGCGAAGCCGAGCGCTTCCAGGCCGAACTGGTGGAACTGCCTGTAGCGGCCCTTCTGCGGACGCTCATGCCTGTACATCGGCCCCGCATACCAGAGCCGCTGAGGGGCGTTGTAGGTTAGGCTGTGTTCGATCGCGGCGCGCACTGTCGATGCCGTTGCCTCCGGCCGCAGCGTCAGTTGCTCGCCGTTCAGCTCATCGGTGAAGGTGTACATCTCTTTCTCGACGATGTCGGTTACCTCGCCGATCGCGCGACGGAAAAGGCCCGTGTGCTCGAGCAGCGGCGTGCGGATGTTGCGGTAACCGTAGCGGAACGCCCAGTTGCGCACGATTTCCTCGAACGCCAGCCAGCCGTCGGCCTCGTCCGGCAATACGTCGTTCATGCCACGGATGGCCTGCAGGGTCGCAGCCATCGGTCAGACCGCCTTGATCGGAATGCCGATCGAAGACGGCAGCGGAGACTTCACCGCGGACTTCGGCGTAGTCTTGGGCGCCCGCTTGCGCACCGCGCCCGCCGCGTAATTGTTCTTCACGTAGTCCGCGACGATCACCTGGAATTCCTCGGCGATCCGGTCGCCCTTCAGGGTCACGGTCTTCTCGCCGTCGACATACACCGGCGCGACCGGGACCTCGTTGGTGCCGGGCAGGCTGATGCCGATATCCGCGTGCTTGGACTCGCCCGGCCCGTTCACCACGCAGCCCATGACGGCGACCTTCATGTCCTCCACGCCCGGGTGCGCCGCGCGCCAAACGGGAATCTGCGCGCGCATGTATACGTGTATCTTGTCGGCGAGCTCCTGGAAATACGTGCTCGTCGTGCGACCGCAGCCCGGACACGCGGTCACCTGAGGCGTGAATCTGCGCAGTCCCATGGTCTGCAGCAGCTCCTGTGCAACGATCACTTCCTTCGTGCGGTCGCCGTTGGGTTCCGGGGTTAGGCTCACCCGGATGGTGT
>JBBQVP010000001.1:0-88500 GCA_038211455.1 Burkholderiales bacterium | reverse complement strand
GGTGTTCACGACTTCCTCCAGCCCCGCAATCACCGCGGAACCGCCGGCGAGCAGTATGTGGTCCACCGAACTGAACTGCGTCGAGGTGAAGAAAAACTGCAGCGCGCGCTGCACTTCCATCGACAGGTTTTCCATGAACGGCCGCAGCACTTCGGACTCGTAGTCGTCCGGCAGCCCCCCAGAGCGTTTCGCGTTTTCCGCTTCCTCAGGGCTCATTCCATACCGGTTTTGAATATCGGCCGTCAGCTGATTTCCACCGAACGCCTGTTCACGCGAATAGACAGACTGGTCGTTGCGCAAGACGCTGATTGCCATGACGTTGGCGCCAATATCGACCACGGCGATATTCTGGTCTTTCCCTGCGCCGGGCAGCGCCTGGCAGACGAGCATCAGAGCCGCCTGCTGGGCGTAGGACTCAACATCCATGACCGAGGCTTTCAGACCGGCGGCCTCGACCGCCGCTATGCGATCCTCGACCTTTTCCTTGCGCGTCGCGGCGATCAGCACCTCATCTTCGCCCGGACTGGACGGCGAGGGGCCAATGACCTGGAAATCCAGGTTGACCTCTTCAAGCGCAAACGGAATGTATTGGTTTGCCTCGGTTTGGACCTGAAGTTCAAGTTCCTCGTCGCGCAACCCGGATTGAACGATGATTTTCTTGGTAATTACCGCTCCGGACGGAACGGCCATCGCGACGTGCTTGGTACGCGTAGCCATCCGCTTCCAGCCACGCTTCACCGCCTCGGATACCGCCTCGAGGTTGTTGATGTTTCCGTCTGCAACCGCATCGCGGGGCAGGGATTCGATGGTGTAACGCTCGACCCGGTAGGTGCCTTTGCCGGCATCGACAATTTCCAGCATCTTCACCGATGACGAGCTGATGTCCAGCCCGAACAACGGTGGAGCCTTCGGTTTGAAGATGTCGACTTCCAAGGGGAAAATTCCTTTCCGCAATCGCCGTTAAGGCGCAATACGTATAATTTACATGAAATGCTAGCAACAAGCCCCCCGCCTGTAAAGTAAATTCTTCACGGTCGGTCAGGGCTTATAATGCCCCCGTCTCCTACCCGTTGCAACCACCTCCCGGCAATGCCGGATCACCTTGATGTGGCTCCGTTTTTTGGCCTTTCCGCTGGCCCTACTCGCGGGTCTTGCGGCGATCGGCGCTTGCGCGGCCGGCCTGGTGGTCGTGCTCGCCTGGCCGAATCTTCCCTCGCTGGAGGCCCTGACGGACTACCAGCCCAAGATTCCCTTGCGGGTCTACACCGCTGACGGCGTCCTGATCGGGGAATTCGGAGAAGAGCGCCGTGCCGTCGTCACCATAGCCGAGGTACCGGAAGTCCTGAAACGCTCGATCCTCGCCGCCGAAGACGAGCGTTTCTACCAGCATGCGGGAATCGACTATCAGGGCGTGCTGCGCGCCGCCCTGTCCAACCTGACATCTGGCGGGCGGCGGCAGGGCGCCAGCACCATCACGATGCAGGTGGCGCGAAACTTCTTTCTGTCTTCCGAGAAAACCCTGACCCGCAAACTGTACGAGGCGCTGCTTTCTTTCAAGATCGAGAACAGCCTGAAAAAGGATCAGATCCTTGAACTCTACGTAAACCAGATCTACCTCGGGCAGCGCGCCTACGGCTTCGCCTCGGCAGCGCAGATCTATTTCGGCAAATCCCTCGACAAACTCACCCTGCAGGAGGCGGCGATGCTCGCCGGGCTGCCGAAGGCACCCTCCACCTTTAACCCCGTCGTCAACCCGCAGCGCGCCAAGCAGCGCCAGCTCTATGTGCTGCGACGTATGAAGGATCTCGGCCATATCAGCGAACCGCAGTACGCCGAGGCGGCCAAAGCGCCTATGCACGTGAAACGGGAGGCCAGCGAATTCGCGCTGCATGCGGAATATATTGCCGAGATGGTGCGCCAGGCGGTCTACGACCAGTATCCGAACGACGTCTATACGCGCGGGTTCCGCGTCTACACGACCATCCGCAAGGCTGACCAGGAAGCCGCGTACGTATCGTTGCGCAAGGGGGTGCTCGATTACGACAGGCGGCATGGCTACCGCGGACCGGAAGCCTATGCGAGTCTTGCCGACAACGCGGATCAGGAGGATTACGACGAGGCGCTGTCTGACCATGACGACAACGACAACCTCCTCGCCGCGCTGGTCCTCACGGCAGACGCCAAGGAGGTGAAGGCGATCACCCGTGCGGGCGACGCCGTCTCGATCTCCGGAGACGGCCTCAGGTTCGTCGCGCGCTCCCTCGATCCGAAGGCGCTCCCGCAAAAGCAGATCCGCCGCGGGTCGATCATCCGGGTGCAGAGGGATGAAAAGAAGCTCTGGCAGATCGTCCAGTTGCCGGAGGCGGAGGCGGCCTTCGTGTCCGTCGACCCGAACGACGGGGCGATACGCGCGCTGGTAGGCGGCTTCGATTTCAACCGCAACAAGTTCAACCACGTCACCCAGGGGTGGCGGCAGCCAGGCTCCTCGTTCAAGCCGTTTATCTATTCGGCGGCTCTCGAGAAGGGATTCACCCCGGCCACCGTCATTCCCGACGAGCCGCTCGTGGTAGAGGCAGACGTCACCGGCAGCCAGCGCTGGGAGCCGAGGAACTACGACGGCAAGTACGATGGGCCGATGCGCATGCGCACCGCGCTTGCCAAGTCAAAGAACATGGTCTCGATCCGAATCCTCAAGGCCATCGGCACCCAGTACGCCCAGGACTACGTGACGCGCTTTGGCTTCGAGGCGAACAAGCACCCTCCCTACCTGACCATGGCTCTGGGCGCCGGGTCGGTAACCGCCTGGCAGATGGCGCGCGCGTACACAGTGTTTGCGAACGGCGGCTATCTCGTGCAGCCGTACTTCATCCAGCGCATCGTCGACGACCGGGGGAACAGCCTGGGCGCCGCGAACCCGCAGCACGTCGGAGAAGAAAACCTGCGCGTGGTTGACCCGCGCAATGCGTTCATCATGGACAGCATGCTGCAGGACGTAACCCGCTACGGAACTGCCGCAAGGGTCGCCAGGCTGGGTCGCCGTGATCTTGCAGGAAAGACCGGTACGACCAATGATTTCCTGGACGCGTGGTTCTGTGGATATTCACCGGCCCTTGTCGGAATCGCCTGGGTCGGTTTCGACCAGCCGCGCACCCTGGGCCGCAACGAAACCGGCGGGTCGGTGGCGCTGCCAATCTGGATTGGCTACATGGAGAAGGCTCTCCAGAACGTGCCGCAGGTCGAGCGCACGCGACCCGAGGGCATCATCGACATGCGCGTGGACCCTGACGCGCTGGTGCCGAACAGCACTGCGCACCCGGAGTATTTCTACAAAGAGGCTGTCCCGCCCGAGCCTTCCGAGCCGACTCCGTCGCAAATGCCCCCGGGTAACGGCCCACTGCCGACTGCCCCCAAGCCGGTACCCTCAGTGTAGGCCGCCAGGTCAAGGATGCGCCCGGGACAGCTTGCGCGCCTGGATCAGCGCGGGGAAAGAATCACCGCACTTCCGCTTTGCGCCGAGACCATGCGCGACAGGGCGGCGAAAAGCTCCCCGCCGTCACGGGTATCCACCCAGCGCGCGCCATCGTAGTAGAAATGGAAACCCCCGGACCGAGCCGCGACCCAGATCTCGCGCATGGCACCCTGCCGGTTGAGGATCATCTTGCTTGCGTCCTCGAACTCGATTTCGAGCACGCCCCCCGGTTTCAGCTGCAGGTCGACGTCCAAGCTGGCTGCGTCCATCGCAGCCTCGACGGCTGCCTCTATTCCCGCCAGCGTTTCCGATGCCAGTCGTTCGAACTCCGAATCACTCAGCGCCGGCTTGTCCATGAGCTCTCTATGCCTTCATGCTAGCATCATGATTTTACGCTCACATATGCGGTTATTCATTGTACTTGTAGCGGCGCTTTCGTTCGCGTCACTAAGCGCCTGCGGGCAGAAGGGCGCGCTCTACCTGCGCGACTCGCCGCCCCCGGGCCTCAAGGTTCCCAAACCCCCCGTGCCGAAACCGGTTCCCTATCCCGCTGATCAGTCCGACCCGGCCGGAGGGAACTGAGTTCCGCCGCACGCAGGCTACCCAACCGATGGGCTTCGAATACCGTAACGGCATCCTGCATGCCGAGGACGTCCCGCTGGACGCGATTGCGCGGCGCTTCGGTACGCCGTGCTACGTCTATTCGCGCGGCGCGATTGAGGCCGCCTACCGCGAGTATGCACAGGCGCTCGCCGGGCGCCCCTCGCTGATTGCGTATTCGGTCAAGGCCAACTCCAACCTCGCCGTCCTAGGCGTTCTGGCCCGCCTCGGCGCGGGCTTCGATATCGTTTCCGGCGGGGAACTCGAACGGGTCATAGCGGCCGGCGGAGACCCGCACAAGATCGTGTTTTCCGGTGTAGGCAAGACCGAATCTGAAATCTGTCGGGCGCTCGAGGCGGGAATCCTCTGCCTGAACCTCGAGTCCGGGACGGAACTCGACCGCGTCGACGCGGTTGCCTCCCGTCTCGGAGTCGTCGCGCCGGTGGCGTTCAGGGTCAATCCGGACGTGGATGCAAGAACGCACCCGTATATTTCCACGGGGCTGAAACAGAACAAGTTTGGTGTGGCCTACGCGGAGGCGGAGTCGCTCTGCCGGCTGGCGGCTTCCCGGCGGCATGTCCGGGTCGTTGGCGTCGGCTGCCACATCGGCTCGCAGCTCACCAGTTCTTCTCCCTTTGCCGCCGCGGCAGAACGCATGCTGGCGCTGGTCCAGCGGCTCGACAACGCCGGTATCTCCCTGGAGCACATCGATCTGGGCGGCGGGATCGGCATCCGCTACAAAGATGAAACGCCCGAGCCGATCGCTGCCTTCCTCGACGGGGCGCTCGGAATGTTTGCTGGCCGCAAGGAAACACTGATCGTCGATCCAGGCCGCTCGCTGGTGGGCAATGCGGGCGTGCTGCTGACCCGGATCGAGTACGTCAAGCCCGGTGAAACCAAAAACTTCCTGATAGTAGACGCGGCGATGAACGACCTCATCCGCCCCGCGCTCTACAAGGCCTGGCACGAGGTGCGGCCGGTGGCGAAACCCACGACAGAGGGCGAGTTGTACGACGTGGTTGGGCCGGTGTGCGAGACGGGGGATTTTCTCGCACAGGACCGCCGGCTGTCGGCCGCTGCCGGAGACCTTCTCGCGGTCATGTCGGCGGGAGCCTATGCGATGACCATGAGTTCAAATTACAACTCCAGGCCGCGGGCCGCAGAAGTACTTGTCGAAGGCTCGTCTGACTTGCTTGTAAGAGAGCGTGAATCTGTTGCGGATCTCTTTGCAAAAGAACGGCTTTTGCCGTAGATTTTCGTCGCTTTGCGCGGGGCCAACCGGCTCTCGGCATACAATCCCGTGCCAGTACCCTGAGGGAACGCGAAGCAAACAACTTTTCGAAGCGCTCTCTTATACAAAATCGCAATGGCCACCACAAGCCGACCGAACAAACGCACGCTCATCATTGCGACCCTGGTAGTACTGCTTGCCGCAGGCGGCCTGGTCAGGTATTTCAAGCCCGACCTCATTGCCGGCGAACAGAAATCAGAGCAGAAACCGGATAAAGGTCCAGGCAATAAAGGCGGGAAACCGAACCTCACGGTACCCGTCGCGATTGCCGAGGTACAGCAGAAAAGCGTGCCGCTGCGCCTGCAGGCCATTGGCAACGTCGAAGCCTACGCCACGGTGGCGCTCAAGGCGCGCGTCGACGGGCAAATCGTCGCGGTGAATTTCCAGGAAGGCAAGCCGGTAAAGAAAGGCGACGTGCTTTTCCGCATCGATTCGCGTCCCTTCGAGGCAACGCTGCGCCAGACTGAAGCAACGCACGCACGCGACTCTGCGCAGCGGGACCAGGCCCGTTCGCAGGAGCGCCGCTACCTGGAGTTGCTGCAGAAGAACTTCGTCTCCAAGGAAGCCTATGCGCAGATCCGCACCAATGCGGACACGGCCGAAGCGGCGGTAAAGGCGAGCCAGGCTTCGATCGAAAACGCGAGGCTCAACGTTGAATACAGCACAATCCGCTCGCCGATCGACGGCTACGCCGGCAAGGTCCTGCTGCAAAACGGCAACATGGTGAAGGCCAACGACACGAATCCCCTGGTCGTCGTAAACCAGGTGAAGCCGATCTACACGACGTTTTCGGTCCCTGAGCAGAGCCTGCCCCTGATCCGCCGCCAGATGGCCGACGGATCACTTGCCGTCGACGTTTCGCCACCGAGTTCCGATCATCGCGCGGGCAAGGTGATCGCCTCCGGCGTCCTGACTTTCGTCGACAACAGCGTGGATGCGACCACCGGCACGATCAAGCTGAAGGCGCGCTTCGACAACCAGGACGGAGCGCTCTGGCCGGGACAGTTCATGACCGTCAGCCTGAGACTGGAGGAGCAGGACGATGCGCTGCTGGTGCCCTCCACCGCGGTGCAGACCGGCCCGAAGGGGCAGTTCGTCTTTGTGGTCAAAGCCGACATGAGCACCGAAGTGCGTCCAGTGACAGTCGCGCGCACCGTAGGTGTCGATTCGGTCATCGCAAAGGGGCTTGCGAAAGCCGAGAGGGTGGTAACCCGCGGGCAGTTGCGCATCGTGCCCGGGGTGAGGGTAGTCATTCGCCCCGAGGCGTCCTGACCCGAGGCAGCGCATGAACCTTTCAGAAATCTTCATCCGCCGCCCGGTCATGACCGTTCTGATCATGATCGGCATACTGATTTTCGGGATCGCGGGGTTCCGGCTGCTGCCGGTGTCTACGCTGCCGAACATTGATTTCCCGACAATCCAGGTGACCGGCACGCTGCCGGGGGCGAGCCCGGAAACCATGGCATCGGCCGTCGCAACCGTGCTGGAAAAGCAATTCTCGACGATTGCCGGAATCGACTCGATGACCTCCGAATCCGGCCAGGGAATTTCCCGGATCACGATCCAGTTCGCGCTCGACCGCGACATCGATGCCGCCGCACAGGATGTGAATTCGGCGATCGCCTCCGCAGCGCGCCAGTTACCGGCGACCATGACCGCTCCGCCCGCGTTCCGCAAGGTCAATCCGGCGGATTTCCCGGTCTACTACCTCGCGCTCACGTCCGACACGCTGCCGCTCTCGACGGTGAACGAGTACGCCGAGACGTTTCTCGCGCAGCGCATCTCGACAATCAAGGGCGTGGCGCAGGTGCTGGTGTACGGCCAGCAGAAGTACGCGGTGCGCGTGCAGCTCGATCCCAGCGCGATGGCTGCGCGGGGCGTGGGCATCAACGAAGTGGAGGCGGCGGTCGCCCAGGCCAACGTGAACCTGCCGACCGGCACGCTCTACGGACGCGACCGGCAGTTCGCCGTCCAGGCGACCGGGCAGCTTTTCAACGCAGCCGCGTACGGCCCGATCATCGTGACCTACCGCAACGGCTCCCCGGTGCGGCTTTCCGACCTGGGCAAGATCGTAGACGGCGTTCAGGACGACAAGGTCGCCGCCTGGTTCAAGGAAAAGCGCGGCATCGTGCTGGCGATCCAGCGCCAGCCCGGCACCAACACGATCGAGGTGGTCGAGACAGTCAAGAAGCTGCTGCCGACGATCCGAACCGAGGTGCCGCCGGCGATCGACATCAATGTGCTGTTCGACCGGACGGTATCAATCCGCGCCTCCGTCGAGGAGGTCGAATTCACCCTGATGCTGTCGCTGGCGCTCGTGGTGATGGTGATTTTCCTGTTCCTGCGCAATGTCTCCTCGACCATCATTCCCAGCCTGGCGTTGCCGATGTCCATCGTCGGCACCTTCGCATTCATGTACCTGTTCGGCTACAGCGTCGATAACATCTCGCTCATGGCGCTGACCCTCGCGGTCGGCTTCGTGGTCGATGACGCGATCGTGATGCTTGAGAACATCACCCGCCACCTCGAGATGGGAAAGACGCCGATGCAGGCCACGCTCGACGGCTCGAAGGAAATATCCTTCACCATCGTGTCGATGACGATCTCACTGATTGCGGTGTTCATCCCGGTGCTTTTCATGGGCGGCATCCTCGGACGCCTGCTGCACGAATTTGCCGTCGTCATCATGGTTGCTGTGCTGATCTCGGGGTTCGTCTCGCTCACGCTTACCCCGATGATGTGCGCGCGCATCCTCAAGCCGCATCGCGAGCAGAAGCACGGCTGGGTCTACAACCGCATCGAGCGGGCATTCGACGGACTGAAGAACGCATACGATGTGACGTTGCGACTCGCGCTCGATTACCGGCGCACCGTCATGGCCGTCTTTTTCGGCGTCGTGGTCGCGACCGGCTTTCTGTTCATGCACATGCCCAAGGGCTTTTTGCCGAGCGAGGATTCCGGCCAGCTGTTCTGCATCACCGAAGCGCCGCAGGACATCTCCTTCGAGGCCATGGCGGAACTGCAGGGAAAGGTCGCAGACATTATCCGCAAGGACCCGAACGTCGAGGCGCTGATGTCGTTCGTCGGCGCGAGCGGCTTCAGCCCGTCGATGAACCAGGGCCGCATGACCATCACGCTCAAGCCGCGGGACAAGCGCAAATCTGCCGACGAGATCGTCCGCAGCCTGCGGCCGAAACTGCAGGGAATCATCGGCATCAAGGCCTTCGTGCAGAACGTTCCGTCGATCCGCATCGGCGGGCAGCTCACCAAGAGCCCGTACCAGTATGTGGTGCAGGGCGCGAGCACCGAGCAGCTCTACGCGTGGGTTCCGCGCATCGAGGCAAAGTTGAAAAGCCTGCCGACACTCACCGACGTGGCGAGCGACCTTCAGATCACGCGGCCGCAGGTAACCGTCGAGATCGACCGGGAGAAAGCCTCGGCGCTCGGCGTTTCTGCGCAACAGATCGAGATGGCGCTCAACAACGCCTACGGCGCGCGACAGGTCTCGACGATCTACACGGCAACCAACCAGTACTGGGTGATACTCGAACTCGACCCGCAGTACCAGACCGACCCTTCGGTGTTGCCGCTGCTCTATATCCGCTCCAGCAACGGCGCCCTGATTCCACTCGGCTCTCTTGCCAGGCTGACTTACGGCGTCGGGCCACTCTCGGTCAGCCACCTCGGCCAGCTGCCCTCGGTCACAGTCTCGTTCGACCTGCGCGCCGGGGTGGCGCTTTCGCAGGCGATTGCGGACGTCAACAAGGCAATGCAGGAACTTCAGGTCCCGAACACGCTCAACACGACGTTCCAGGGTACCGCGCAGGCCTTCCAGTCTTCGCTGCAGGGGATGGGGATCCTCCTTGTGCTTGCCGTGGTCGTGATCTACCTTGTGCTCGGCATCCTGTACGAGAGCTTCATCCACCCGCTCACCATTCTCTCCGGCCTGCCTACCGCAGCCCTGGGCGCGCTGGTGACCCTTCTGGCGTTCGGGGTCGAACTCAACATGTATGCATTCGTCGGCATGATCATGCTCATCGGGATCGTGAAAAAGAACGCGATCATGATGATCGACTTCGCTATCGAGGCACAACGCAAGGAAGGAAAGTCAGCAGAAGCCGCGATTTACGAGGCTTGCCTGGTGCGCTTCCGGCCGATCATGATGACCACCATGGCCGCCCTGATGGGCAGCCTGCCGATCGCGCTGTCGATCGGCTCCGGCGGCGAAGCGCGCATGCCGCTCGGCCTTTCGGTGGTTGGAGGGCTGATCGTCTCGCAGCTGCTAACGCTCTACATCACGCCAGTAATCTATCTTTACTTCGAAGCCATGCAGGAGTGGCTGAACCGTCGTCACCAGCCCACCGCGGCCGTAGCCGACCCGGACGCCACACTCGTGGTTCCCGGCCATGGGGTCGCCTTCCCCGCCGGGCCACAGAGCCCGCACGACCCGGGTCATTGACCCCCTGCAGGGCCGGCCGAACCGTGCGGATCCGGGTTGCCGCGGACGCTTGCCCTTCGGTTATCAAGGAAATCCTGTTCACGGCGCATTGGTCTGCTCACCCCGCGGGGAACCGGCGGAAGGCGTTGTTCGACCACGTCGCAGGAGCCTTGCTCCCAGCAGCATCCCGAGCACAAGCCCAAATGCCACCGGCTCGGTCAGGTCGCGCTTCACAAGCCACCAGTAGTGAATAACGCCAAGCAGGCCGATCACGTAGACGAGGCGATGCAGGCGCTGCCAGTCGCGGCCGAGCTTCCTGACCATGGCGTTGTTGGAGGTGGCCGCCAGCGGCAGCAGGAGCAGGAATGCGCCGAAGCCGACCGTGATGAACGGCCGCTTGATCACATCCATCAGGATTTCGGCGGGATCGAACCAGTGATCGAACCAGACGAAGGTGGTGAAGTGAGCCAGCGCATAGAAAAAGGCGTACAGGCCCAGCATGCGCCGCAGACGCAGCAGCCAGTTCATCCCGGAAAACCGGCGCAACGGGGTGATCGCGAGTGTCGTCATGAGGAGAGACAGCGTCCACCAGCCGGTCGACCGGGTGATGGCCTCGATCGGATTGGCGCCGAGGCTGTTGGAAAACGCGCCGTAAACCAGATGCCCGAACGGGACCAGGCACAGGGCGAACAGTCCCGCCCGTATCCAGCCGAGTTGGCTGACGCGGGGCTGCCAGGGCATCAGAAGAATTTCTTCAGATCCATGCCGGCATACAGTCCGGCAACCTGGTCGGCGTAGCCATTGAACATCAGCGTCTTTCTCTTCGGCGTGAAAAAACCGTCTTCGCCGATGCGGCGCTCGGTTGCCTGGCTCCAGCGCGGATGGCTGACCTCGGGATTCACGTTCGAGTAGAACCCGTACTCGCTTGCCGCCGCGACATTCCACGAGGTCTTGGGCATGGTCTCGGTGAACGTGATCCGAACGATCGACTTGATGCTCTTGAAACCGTACTTCCACGGCACCACCAGGCGCACCGGGGCGCCATTCTGACCGGGCAGCACTTCTCCATACAGGCCAAAACCCAGGATCGCGAGCGGATGCATCGCCTCGTCCATGCGCAATCCCTCGATGTACGGCCATTCGAGCACCGGTAGGCTCAGCCCGATCATGCTCTCAGGCTGCACCGCTGTGGTGAATGCCACGTACTTCGCCTTGGAAGTAGGTTCCACGCGTTTGATCAGTTCGGACATCGAGTACCCGACCCACGGAATCACCATCGACCAGCCCTCGACGCAGCGCATGCGGTAGATGCGTTCTTCCATCGGCGCGAGCTTGAGCAGGTCCTCAATGCCGATCGTCTGCCTGTTCTTCACCTCACCATCGATCACCACCGACCAGGGGCGCGTCTTCAGTTTGTGCGCGTACTGGGCGGGCTGCGACTTGTCGGTGCCGAACTCGTAGTAGTTGTTGTAGGTGACGACGTCCTTGTACGGGGTCAACTTTTCGGCAGCCGAGAGCCTGGATGGCTTGCCCGGCAGCTTTGTGAGTTTTCCCGGCTCGGTGACCGGTGAGGCGGTTTGCGCCTGCACCGAGCCCGGGCCAAGAGGGAGCATGGTCCCTGCGACACCGAGTGCCGCGGCCTGCCTCAGGAACTCGCGGCGACGCAGGTAGGTATCCTTGGATGTGATTTCGGATGCCGGTATGTCGGACGGTGTTCTGATCAGCATGGATGGTGCTCCGATGGATGGGCCCGCACGGGTCGCTCGATTGGTCGCCGGGAGCCAGGGATGCTTACGAAAAATGTTCCGCCCGGCGGGAGCGCTTCGCGAGCGCTGCCGGCTCAGGGATTGAGCTGCTTGTAGACCTGGTTTGCCACGGCGAGCAATGCCTCGCGGTTGAGATCGGCGGAGGACAGTGCGTAGCCGACGTTCCGGTCGATCCAGTAGAACACACCGACCTTGCCCTCTTTGGCGTAGTGGAAAGCCGTCTGGTCGTTGACCGCCTCGGTACGCACATACAGCGTCAGGCGCTGCCCATCCTGCGTCTGGTACATGAACTGGGCGACCGGCGACGGCCCGCCCAAGGGTCTGGGCTCGCCCGGCAGCAGGCGCCCGCCGACAAGGCTGAAACCGCTTGCGTCCAGCCTGGGCGCGCGCAGGCTCGTGCCCAGACGCTTGGACAACCAAGCCACCAGGTGGGCCTCTTGGTCCGCGCCAACTTCGACCGGGTGCCGCACCTCGGGGGAATAGGTTGCGTGCGCCACCGCTGCATTCCGCACGATGCTGATCCCGGGCGAAGCAAGTGGCGATCTCAGAGCGTGCAGTTGCCACCCAGCAAGCGCGCCGACACCCAGGCCGACGAAAGTAAATCCGGCCGCGATCGCGTACCCCCGCCAGCGCGCAGAAGGAACACCCGCGCCCCGCTGCAATTGCCGCAGACCATCGGGCACCGGTTCTTCGAGCACAGCAGCGAATAGCGCGCTCAACTCGTGGTTCTGGCTCCGGTACGCCGCAATCCTCCCGGCCTCGTCGGGCCGTTCGGAAAGCCAGACCTCGACTTCGCCGCGCCGCGTCTCGAGCAGGCGGCCATCGACGTAGGCCATCAGTTCGGCCTCCGCCACTGCCGGGCTTGTCGTCTCACTCACTTCACCACCTGCAGTTTTGCCGCGGGCGGCAAACCGAGCATCAGTGCACGCAACTTCTCTCGCGCGCGCGACAGGCGCGACATCACCGTGCCGATCGGGATCTCAAGTACTCCCGCGACCTCGGCGTAACTCATATCCTCGAGGCCGACAAGCAGCAGGACTTCGCGCTGTTCGGCAGGCAGCAGCAGCAACGCGCGCTCGAGATCCCGGATCTCCAGCGACGCGCCCTGTACGCCCGCGACGGCCATCTCGGTGGCATCTTCATCGAGTTCCACGAAGTCGCGCGTCGCGCGGATTTGGTTGATGTGTACGTTATGCATGACGGTGAAGAGCCAGGCTCGAAGGTCGGAACCGGGTCGCCATAGGTGGAACTTGTTCCAGGCACGCTCCAGGGTGTCCTGTACCAGGTCGTCCGCCCGCGCGCGATCCCCGACGAGCGCCCGCGCATAGCGGCGCAACCTGGGTATGAGTTCGACGATGCGTTCGGCGTCATCCATGCGTGGGATTATCACCCACGCCGGCCCCGTGTCTCGCGTCGCTACCCGGAAAATTCTCCGGGCAAGTAAGTCCCCATGGCTACCATCTTCGCCTCTCTCGGTGGATAACTGCGGTTCCGTTTCCAAGCAAACACGCCGAGGGGCCCGGGTATTCCACGGCGATCGGGCACAATAAAAAAGCCCTGCCGGGCGCCTTGCCCGGCAGGGCTGTAACGCGGCGTGGATTAGTGCTTGACCTTGTAGTCGTCGTGGCAGCCCTTGCAGGACTTGCCGACTTCGCCGAACGCAGCCTTGACCGCATTCTGGTCGCCCGATTTTGCGGCGGCCGCGAGCTTGCTCGCGTTCACTTCAAACTTTTCCCAATTGCTCTTGAACTTGTCCATCTCCTTGTAGATCTCCGGCTTCGCGTCGCTCTTCAGATCCGCGGTGCTCGCCTGGAAACCGTCCCACGGCATCTTTGCGAGTTCCTCGAGAAATGCCGAGTTGCGTGCAACGACCGCGGCATCGTATGGCATCTTTCCCTGCATCATGGCGCCGATCGGGCCAAAGTATTTCCCTTGCAACGTCATCGCCGCCTGGCGCTGCTTAACGAGCACTTCCGGCTTTACTTGTGCGCTCGCCTGGAACGATGCACCCGCACCCAGTACCAGCGCTAGCGCAGCCATCACCATTTTTTTCTTCATTCGATTCTCCTCAAAAAGGACGTTTAACTATCAGATAGACGGCGACGAGCGCCAGCACGAACAGGACCAGCGCCCGCCAGGAACTGACGAAACGCACGGCCGGAACCTCTGCCGCATCCTCTGCGGACAGATCGAGCTTCTTTATCCCGGTGAACATGGCGCCCACCAGGTTTTCCTTCTTCACGAACACGTGAAACAGCACCGCGGCAATGTGCACACCTGCGAGAACGAGCAGCAGGTTGAAGTTCCAGTAATGGATTCCGCTCAGCCGGTCCGACAGATCCTTGCTGATGAGTGACATCAGCGGGCCTTCTGTCGCAATATCGTCGTTCGAGAACAGGCCGGTCACCGCCTGCACGGACAGCGATAGCAGCATCACCACCACCATCCACCCCCCGATAGGGTTGTGCCCTGCCGAAGCGGCCGGTGCGCTTGAAAACAGCTTTTTCGCGAAAACGATCCCGCGCGCGGGACCGGCGAGGAACGTTGAGAAACGCGCGTGCGTGCTGCCCGCGAAGCCCCACATCACCCGGAAAATCACCAGCGTGAGGACCGTGTAGCCCGCAAGAAGGTGATATTCCATCAGGTTGCCGCCCGTCTTCCCGGTCCAGAACAGGAACGCGAACAGGGCCACCAGGCACCAGTGGAAAATTCGAACCGGAAGATCCCATACTTTTAGCGCGCCACGGTATTCGGCGCTTGTCGGCTCATTCATGGCTGATCCTGTAAAACAGCGGCAGCGCGGAGTTTATTCCACGCCCGTATACCGCAGTGAAGGATTGGCAATCCGGCCGAACCGAAAAAAAACGGGCCCGTCTTCCGAACGGGCCCGTATTCATGGGTAGGTGAAGTGTGCCGGGAATGCCGCTAGCGCAGCCCGGCGGCATATTGCGCGACGGCCTTCATCTCGCTTTCGGTCATCCGCGCCGCGACACCACGCATCATGCCGTTCAGGTCGTTGGCACGCTGGCCGCCCTGGAAAGCCTTCAACTGCACCTCGACATATTCAGCGTACTGCCCTGCCAGGCGAGGATACTGGGCCGGGTTCCCCGCGCCGTCCGGGCCGTGGCAACCGGCGCATGCCGGCACGCCCGTCGCAGCGTTGCCCCCGCGCCAGAGCTTTTGGCCGGCGGCGACAAGTTTCTTGTCGGTCGCGGCAGCCGGCTTGAGCTTTTGCGCCGCGAAATACGCGGCGAGGTTCGACATGTCCGCAGGCGACAGATTCGCGACCATCCCCGCCATCACCGCATTCTCCCGCTCGGCCTTTTTGCTGCCCTGTGGCTTGAAGTTGACGAGCTGTTTGTGCAGATACTCGGGGAACTGGCCGGCAAGCTTGGGATTGGCCGGGGCGATGCTGTTGCCATCGGCCGCGTGGCATGCCACGCAGACCTGATTGGCAATCACCTGACCCTTGGCAGGATCGGCCTTGTCCGCAGCCTTGGCGGCAGAGCCTTCTGCAAACGCGGAACCTGCGGCGGCCATTAGGGCCGCGCTGGCGAATAGCGCCAGAACTCGGATCATGATTTCTCCATCGATACCGGTCTAAACCCGTTATTCTATAACACCTTCGGTCCATTCCATGCCCTCCTCCAAGCCGCCATCACGCGCTTTTTCCGATATTCGCTTCCTGATCTCCGCGAGCCAACTCGAGGGCTTGCCGCAGGACGAGTTGCCCGAAGTCGCCTTTGTCGGGCGCTCCAACGTGGGCAAGTCCAGCGCCCTGAACGTGCTCGCCAACCGCAGGCGTCTGGCGTTCGTCAGCAAGACGCCTGGCCGCACTCAGCTGATCAACTTTTTTTCTCTGGGCGACAGTGCACGCCTGGTCGACCTGCCTGGCTACGGCTATGCCAAGGTTCCCCATGGCGTGCGAGACGAGTGGGGCAAGCTGGTGGCGGGATACCTCCAGACGCGGCGCTCGCTGCTCGGCGTGGTCTCATTAATGGACGCCAGGCGTCCGCTCACGCCTCTCGATGTCCAGTTGCTTGGCTGGCTGGTCCCCCTGCGGCGGCGTCTGCTGGTGCTGCTGACGAAAGCCGACAAGCTCACGCGCAGCGAACAAGGCCGGACCCTGATTGCGGCGCGCAGGGACCTCGAGCGGCTCGGCGTCCTTGGCGATTGCGTGCTGTTTTCAAGCCAGAACCGCCAAGGCGTCGACGAAACCCGCGAGCACATCGACACCTGGCTCGCGGGAAAATAAAAAACCCCCGGTAAAGGGGAGTAAACCGGGGGCAAAACGCCTTAAAAGGTTTAAGGCATCCCGCTCAGGGAGGAGAAGCGGGAGACGACTCACATCGTCTGAGAGTAAGATTTATGCGTGACGGAAAAGTTCCAAAAATAATTTTCGCGTCAAATCATCAGACTGGCTGCGACAGCCGATTGTAAGAAGCCTAAAAATCCACACCTTCATTGCGGTTATCCGAACCTATGAAACTCTACGGCAGCTTTCCGGACGTGCGAATGCGCCGCATGCGGCGCGACGACTTTTCTCGCCGGCTGATGCGCGAAAACGTTCTCACCCCAGACGACCTGATCTACCCGGTCTTCGTACTTGACGGCAAGGGGCGCACCGAAAAGGTGAAGTCGATGCCGGGGGTGGACCGGGTAAGTCTCGACCGCCTCCTGCCAGTTGCGGAGGAATGCCTGAAACTGCGCGTCCCAGTGATGGCGCTGTTCCCGGTCATCGAGCAGAAGCTCAAGTCCCTGGACGGCAGGGAGGCGCATAACCCGAAAGGCCTGATCCCGCGCGTTGTGCGCGAACTCAAGAAGCGCTTTCCCGAACTGGGCATCATGACCGACGTGGCGCTCGACCCGTACACCTCCCACGGCCAGGACGGCGTGATCGACAAGGCGGGTTACATCATCAATGACGTGACGCTCGCCGTGCTCGAGAAGCAGGCACTTGCGCAGGCGGCGGCTGGCGTAGATATCGTCGCACCATCGGACATGATGGACGGGCGGATCGCAAGAATACGCACTGCGCTCGAGAAGTCCGGCCATATCCATACCAAGATCATGGCCTACTCCGCCAAATACGCCTCCGGGTTCTACGGCCCGTTCCGCGATGCCGTGGGGTCAGCAGGCAACCTCGGCAAGGGCGACAAGAAGACCTACCAGATGGATCCGGCGAACTCCGACGAGGCGCTCTGGGAAGTCGCGCTCGACCTGGCCGAAGGCGCCGACATGGTGATGGTGAAGCCAGGCATGCCCTACCTTGACTTCCTGCGGCGCGTAAAAGACCAGTTCAAGGCGCCGACCTTCGTCTACCAGGTGTCCGGGGAATACGCGATGCTGCGCGCCGCAATCGCCAACGGATGGCTGGCGGAGAACGTCATCATGGAGTCGCTAGTCGCGTTCAAGCGCGCCGGCGCCGACGGCATCCTCACCTACTTCGCGCTCGAAGCCGCCCGGGAAATCCGGAAGAACACCTAGCGTCAGCCGGCCGCCTAGCCGAGCACCAGCGCAACACCGTTGGCCTACGCCCTGTTCGTCTGGGCCTTTAAGGCTTTGCTGCCCGGTCGAGCATGCTCAGGAACTTGTCCGCTTTCTGGTAGCCGATCACGCGCAGGCCGCGGATCTCGGCACCGCGGGCATCGAAAAAGATGATCCCGGGCGGGCCGAAGAGCGAAAACCGCTTCAGCAGCTCCTTGTGCTCCTCGGTATTCGCAGTCACATCGGCCTGCAGCAGCAGCATGCCTTTCATCTTCGCCTTGACAGCCTCGTCCGTGAAAGTGAACGCCTCCATTTCCTTGCACGACACGCACCATTCGGCATAGAAGTCGAGCAGCACCGGCCTGCCCGGGGCGCGCAGCTTTTCGTTGAGTTCGGCGACGGAATTCACACGCTCGAATTTAAGGCCGTGCGCCGCTGGCCCGCCATTGATCAGCGGCGAGACGACCGGCCAGACGATCCAGACCGCAACCGCCAGCAGCAGGACGCCGAAAAACTTCTTCACCACGTTCATCCAGGGACCGGACTTCGGCAGGAAAGCGCCTTCCGACACACCGACGATGACCAGCGGCACCCCCATGCCGATCGCCATCGCGAACAGTGCCCCGCCGCCGAGCACCACGTCGCGCGTCTGGCTGATGTAGAGCAGCGCGCCGGCCAGCGGCGCAGCGACGCACGGGCTCACGATCACCGCGGACAAAACGCCCATGCCGGCAACGGAAGCGACGTGACCACCGCGCAGCCTGTGGTGCGTGGAAGAGAGCCTGTCGCGCAGGAACGCCGGCAATTGCAAGTCGTGAAAACCGAACATCGACAGGGCCAGCCAGACGAACACCAGCGCAAACGCCGACAACACCCACGGGTTCTGCAATGCCGCTGCGATCAGGGTTCCGGAGTATGCGGCGGCAACACCCGCGACTGCATAGGTCACTGCCATCCCGACCACATAGGCAAGCGACAAGATCAGCGCGCGCAGCTTGTTCAGGTCGCGTCCTTCGCCCGCGATGATGCCTGAGAGGATGGGGACCATGGGCAGCACGCAGGGGGTGAACGCGAGCAGCAGTCCGAAACCAAAAAAACTTGCGAGTACCAGCCAGAAGCTGCCCGACTCGAACAGCGCTACGATATCGAAATCGCTGGCCGTCGCGGAAAAGCGTGATGCCTTGTAGGACGAAGGCGGCACCAGCGCGGGCCCCTGTGTAATCGCGGCGCCGCCGCCTGCCTCCAGTTTCAGGCTGACGCGCGACTGCATCGGCACATAGCACACGCCTACATCCGCGCAACCCTGCGAGGTCACCAGCAGTTTCAGCGTGTCGCCCGGCCCGGTCCGCTCGACCGGCACCACGATGCTCACCTGCCCCCGGTAGGTTTCGACTTCCCCGAAGAACTCGTCCTTCTTGCGAACGCCGGGAGGAAAATCCGGCGTGCCCACCTTGACCGCCGCCGCCCCGAGGCCTGCATCGGCTTCGAACTTGAAGCGCTCCCGATACAGGTAGTAGCCCTCGGCGATCGCGAAGTTGACCTCGACCGCGTTCGCGTCGATGGCGCGCGCCGAAATGCGGAAAGCCTTCTCTGGCTCGAGCAGGTCTGCATCCCCGGAAGACGCGGCATGCGCCAGGCCGGCACACAACCAGAAAAGGAGGAACGCAACCAGGCGGTGCAATGTCATGAGCGGGTCTCGTGCGCCACCCAGTCAAGGTACGCGGGCAGGCCGTGCTCCACTGGGACAGCAATGATCTCGGGAAGTTCGTAGGGATGGCCGGCACGGATCGCCGCCTCAAGCGCAGGATAGCGCGCAGCAGTGGTCTTGATAAGCAGCGGGTGTTCGGTGGCGTGCTGGAGGGCATCGTTCCAGCGAAAGACCGAGCTACAGGGCGCAAGGAGGTTGACGCAGGCCGCCACCCTCTGCTCGACGAGGGCGTCGGCAAGCTTCTCGGCCGAATCGCGATCCGGCAGGTTCGTAAATACGAGTACAACGCTCACGCCACCACCTTCCCGGCAGGAATGCCCTCGCTTGTCGTCGGGTAGCACAGCGTAACGCCGAGCTGTTGCTTCATTTTCGTGTTCACGAGCCTGCGCGACTCCCCCATGAAAGACAGCATTGCGGGAGATATCGCCTGTCCCGCCGCGGCCCTGCGAACGCGCGGCGGACGGGGAAGTCCGAGACGGTCGGCGACCAGGTCGAAGTAGGCTCCCATTTTCATCGCACTGTCGTCGCTGGCGTTGTAGGTGCCGGCCGGCGCATCGGCCCCAAGTGCGCGCAGCGCGATCGCGGCAAGGTCGTCGGCATGGATATGGTTGGTATACACGTCGTCTTGGTCGTCGAGCACCGGCGTTCCTTGCAGCAACCGGGCGGTGGGCAGCCGGTCACCCGCGTAGATCCCGGGCACGCGCAGCACCACGATGTCCACCTTGTGCACCCTGCCCCAGCCCTCTATTCGCGCCTCGGCATCGACGCGACGCGCGGCGCGCGCCGTCTGCGGGTTGACCGGACGCGTTTCGTCGACCCAGGCCCCGCCGCAATCGCCGTACACGCCGCTCGTGCTGATGTAGACCAGACGGCTTGGTAAAATGCCGCCGGCTTCGAGGGCGGCAAGCAGATTTCCGGTGCGCGTATCGGTCCGGCCCTCGGGCGGGGGTGGCGCGCAGTGCAGCACGGTATCCGCCCAGCCGGCGAGCGGCCGGAGGATTTCAGGGCGGTCGAGATCGATGCCGAGCCGGCGCGAAACAGCGCGCGTCTCTACACCTTCCGGCAGCAGGGCGGCGGTACGATGGGAGACATCGCCGTGGCCTATCATCAACAAGCGCTTCATCTGACTATTCTACGGGCATGCACACCATAACCCTCTCTCCCGGTGGCCAGACCTTCACGGTCGACGCCGGCGAATCCGTCCTTACCGCGGCGCTGCGCGCCGGGTTGATCCTCCCCTACGGGTGCAAGAACGGCGCCTGCGGCTCCTGCAAGGGGAAAATCGTCTCCGGCAGCGTCGACTACGGCGTTTACCAGGAAAAATCCCTTACCGCGACTGAGCGGGAGCAGGGCAAGGCGCTCTTCTGCCAGGCCAAGCCGCTGACCGACTGCACGCTGGAGGCGCGCCTGGTCGGCAAGGCAGGGGACATCCAGGTGAAGATGATGCCGTGCCGGATCCAGAAAATGGACAAGGTGACCGACGACGTCATGCTGCTGCAGCTCAAACTTCCCGCCAGCCAGCGGCTCGAGTTCCTCGCCGGACAGTACCTCGAGTTCCTCCTCAAGGATGGCTCGCGCCGCAGCTTTTCAATGGGCAACGCCCCGCATGCGGACGAATTCGCCGAAATCCATGTGCGCCACGTCCCGGGCGGGCAGTTCACCGATCATGTGTTCGGCGCGATGAAGGAAAAAGACATCCTTCGCTTCGAGGCGCCGCTGGGGACCTTTTTCCTGCGCGAAGACTCCGACAAGCCGATTGTCTTCGTTGCTTCGGGCACCGGTTTCGCGCCGATCAAGTCGATCATCGAGCACGCGTTGCACAAGGGCATCACCCGGCCGATGGCGCTGTACTGGGGCGGTCGGCGGCCAAAGGACCTCTACCTGAACGCGCTGGCCGAGACCTGGGCCGCCGAGCACCCCGGATTCTTCAAGTACGTGCCGGTGATTTCGGATGCGCTGCCGGAAGATACGTGGCAGGGCCGCAGCGGTTTCGTACATCGCGCGGTCATGGAGGATTTCCCCGACCTGTCCGCGCACCAGGTATACGCCTGCGGCGTGCCGATCATGGTCGACTCTGCGCGCGCGGACCTCGTTGCGAAGTGCGGGCTTCCGGAGGACGAGTTCTACGCCGACAGCTTCACCACCGCCGCCGACTTGGCGAACACCTGATTCTTAAAGAATTTTTTATAAAACCCTAGCTCCAGAGCCGCTACGATGGCAGTTTGTGTATCGATATCGATACAAAACGCTCAGGCGGCCTCTTCTCCCAGATACGCCTCCCGCACCCGCGGGTCGGCAAGCAGTTCGCGCGCATCACCCGACAACGTGATCAGCCCGGACTCCATCACATAGCCGCGACTCGCGGCCTCCAGCGCAAGGCGCGCGTTCTGCTCGACCAGCAGGATGGTGACGCCCTCCGCGGCGATCTGCCTCACCACCGCGAAGATCTTTGCCACCATCAGCGGTGCGAGTCCCATGCTCGGCTCGTCGAGCACGAGGAGGCGTGGCCGGCTCATCAGCGCCCGGCCCAGGGCCAGCATCTGCTGCTCGCCGCCCGAGAGGGTGCCCGCCGACTGGCCGCGCCGCTCGGCCAAGCGCGAGAACAGGGTCAGCATGCGCTCGAGGTCGCGTTTGACTTCGGCCGCATCGTCTCGCGCGAATGCGCCCATGGCGAGGTTTTCGAGCACCGACAGCTGGCCGAAGATACCGCGTCCCTCGGGCACCAGCACCAGGCCCTCGCGCACCAGGCGAAACGAGGGCGTCCCATTGATCTCGCGTCCCGCATAGCGCACCGTTCCGGCCGCTGCCGGCAGCAGGCCGCAGATCGCCTTCAGCGTGCTGGTCTTGCCGGCGCCGTTCGCGCCGATCAGGCAGACCAATTCGCCCTCGTTCACCGCGAGGTCCACACCTTTCACCGCGCGGATGCCGCCATAGCGCACTTCCAGCCCTGTGATTTGCAGCATGCTCATCGTGGAGTCGCCCGAGAGCTCATGCGGGTGTGCCCAGATAGGCCTCGATGACCTTCGGGTCCTTCTGCACCTCGGCTGGAATCCCTTCCGCGATTTTCTCGCCATAGTCGAGTACGAGAACCCGGTCACATACCTTCATCACCAGCTTCATATCGTGCTCGATCAGCAGGATCGTCGTCCCGTCCGCACGGATGCGCTCGAGCAGTTTCCTGAGCTCCACCGTTTCGGAAGCGTTCATTCCCGCCGCGGGCTCGTCCAGCGCGAGCAGTTGTGGATCGGTGGCCAGCGCCCGCGCGATCTCCAGGCGCCGCTGGTCGCCATAAGGCAGGCTGCCGGCCGCGTCATTGGCGCGCGCCGCGATCCCGACATACTCGAGCAGTTCCAGGGCGCGACTCTCGATCGCCGCCTCTTCCGCCCGCGTGCGCCGGTCGCGCAGGATCGCGCCGATGACCCCCGCCCGGGTGCGCACATGCCGCCCGATCATCACGTTTTCCAGCGCAGAGAGGTTTGCAAACAGCCGGATGTTCTGGAAGGTGCGCGCAATACCGGCGGCTGCGATCTGGTGCGGCTTGAGGCCGGCGATCTCGCGCCCCGCGAACAGGAACCGCCCGGCATCCGGCACGTAGATCCCGGTCATCAGATTGAACAGCGTGGTCTTGCCGGCCCCGTTCGGCCCGATCAGCCCGTAGATCTCGCCCTTGCCGATCCTGAAGTCGACATCCAGGAGCGCCTGCACCCCGCCAAAGCGCTTGCCTACGCCCACGGCTTCAACCAGCGTTTCGACTCCCCTGCTCATGGCTCGCGTGCCGACAATTCGCGCTGCCTGACTGCGGAGGGCAGCAGCCCCGCCGGCCTGAACAGCATCACCAGCACCAGCGCAAAGCCGAACAACAGCATGCGCAGCACTTCGGGTTCCACGATCATGCGGCCGAACGCAGCCTTCTGCAGCGGCGCCACGGTATAGCGCAGGAGTTCCGGCACGAACGACAGCAACACGGCGCCCAGGATCACGCCCCAGATGTTGCCCATGCCCCCGAGAACCACCATCGACACCACCATGATCGACTCGGCCAGCACAAAACTTTCGGGGGAGATAAAACCCTGGATCGCGGCAAACATCCCACCGGCCACGCCGCCGAATGAGGCGCCCATCGCAAACGCGAGCAGCTTGATCTTCGTGGTATCGATGCCCATCGCGCGCGCCGCGGTTTCGTCTTCGCGCACCGCCTCCCAGGCGCGCCCGATGCGCGAATTCTGCAGGCGCAGGTTGATCGCGATCACCGCAACCAGCACCACGAGCAGGAACCAGTAGTACTTCATCGGGCCGCTGATCATCACGCCCAACAGCGTCTCGTTACTCGCGAAGCTGACCGGGCCGATCGCGAACGGATCGATCTGCGCTATACCCTGCGGACCGTTGGTGATGTTCACCGGCCGGGACAGGTTGTTGAGGAAGATGCGCACGATCTCGCCGAAACCGAGCGTGACGATTGCAAGATAGTCGCCGCGCAGCTTCAGCGTCGGCGCGCCGAGCAGCAGCCCGAAAAATGCCGCGACCGCGGCGCTCGCCGGCAGGATCATCCAGAACGGCAGGTGCAGGCCGAAGTGCGGCGATGCGAGCAGCGCGTAGGTGTAGGCGCCGACCGCGTAGAAGGCGATGTAGCCAAGATCCAACAGGCCCGCGAAACCGACCACGATGTTCAGGCCCAGCGCAAGCAGCGTGAACAGGATTGCGAGATTGGTGATCCTGACCCAGGCGGTGCCTGCGTGCGAAATAGCGAACGGCAGCGCGATCAGCGCGCAGGCGAGCAATGCAACACCCGCCCAGCGCGCGGCAGGATGGCGGGCGAGCGTCATGCGCGGTCGCCCACTTTCTCGCCCAGAAGTCCCGAGGGCCGGAACACGAGGACCAGAATCAGCACGATGAAGGCAAACACATCCTGGTAGTTGCTGCCGAACACGTTGTTGGTGAAATCCCCTATATAGCCTGCGCCGAGCGCCTCGACCACGCCAAGCAGGATGCCGCCCAGCATCGCGCCGGGCAGGTTGCCAATGCCGCCGAGCACGGCGGCCGCGAACGCCTTCATGCCGAGCAGCGCGCCCATCTGGTAGTGCGCGATGCCGTAGTAGCTGCCGACCATCACGCCCGCGACCGCCGCGAGCGCGGCACCGATCAGGAAGGTGGCGGAGATCATGCGGTTGATGTCGATCCCCATGAGGCCCGCGACTTGCGCGTTCTGCGCGGTTGCGCGCATCGCCGTACCCAGGCGCGTGCGATACACCAGCAACGCCAGGCCGACCATCATCACCAGAGACATCGCCATGATCGTGATCTGGACATTGGTGATCGTCGCCCCGCCGACGGGGTAGGACACCGTCTTGATGATCTGCGGAAACGCGAGGTTGTTGCGGCTCCACACCAGCAGCGCCAGATGCTGCAGGATGATGGATACGCCGATTGCAGTGATCAGCGGCGCAAGCCGCGGCGCGCGGCGCAGCGGCCGGTAGGCCAGGCGCTCCATGGCGTAGCCGATCAGCATGCACGCGGGCACCGCGCAGGCCACGCCGAGCAGCACCACCACAAGCGGCGGCAGACCCGAGGGCGCGAGCACCCCGATGACGCTGAAGGCGACCATCGCGCCGATCATCACCAGTTCGCCATGCGCGAAATTGATCAGCTGGATGATGCCGTACACCATCGTGTAGCCGAGCGCGACCACCGCGTAGACGCTGCCGAGGGTCAGGCCGTTGATCAGCTGCTGGATGAAGATGTCCATCGGGGAGAGACTAGCAAAGACGAGGAGAAATAGGAAAAGAGGGGCTGCACCCCTCCTTAGACCTCCCCCTGAAACAAAAACGGCACCCGAAGGTGCCGTTTCCGAACGTCTCTTGAACCCGCTCTACTTCTTCGCTGCTTCTTCTTTCGGCGCTTCCTTCGCGGGTTCGGCCGCGGGTGCCGCAGCCGCTGGCGCAGGTGCCGCCATCGACGCAATGAAATCGGCGATCGGGATCGTCTTGCCACCCTTGATCACCGCGAGCGGCTCGATTTTGCCGCCCTTCATCGTGAAGATCGTCATCTCGGCGTCCTTGCGATCGCCCTTCTCGTCGAACGCGATTGTGCCAGTCGCGCCCTTGTACTCGATCTTGGCGAGTTCGGGCAGGTACTTCGCCGGGTCGGGCGAGTTGGCCTTCTTAATCGCTTCGATCAGCAGGTTCGCTGCATCGTAAGTGAACGGCGAGTAGAGGATCGGAACGACATTGAACTTCGCCTTGTAGCTGTCGAGAAACTTCTTGTCTGCAGCGGCGACCGGGATGCCGGCCTGCGAGCAGAGCAGCCATTCGGCCGCGTCGCCTGCAAGCTTGGCCATCTCTTCGGTGCACGCGCCGTCGCCGAACGCAAACACCGCCTTGATGCCCAGCTCTCGGCCCTGCTTGACCAGCAGGCCGCCGGTGGCATCCATGCCGCCGTAGAAGATCGCGTCGGGCTTCTTGCCCTTGAGCTTGGTGAGCACCGCCTTCCAGTCGGCCGTCTTGTCGGTGCCTTTCTCGCGCGGCAGCACCTTGATCTTGGCTTCCTTGAGGGTCTTCTCGACTTCGTTGGCAAGTCCCTCGCCATACGCGGTCGCATCGTCAATGATGGCGACGGTCTTCGGCTTCGCGTTCACGGCGAGGTAGCTCGCAATCGCCGGGCCCTGCTGGTCATCGCGGCCGACCACGCGGAACTGGTTCTTGAATCCCTGCTCGGTCAGCTTCGGATTGGTCGCCGAACCGGAGATGACCGGGATGCCGGCCTGGTTGTAGATCGCCGAGGCAGGAATCGAGGTGCCCGAATTGAGGTGGCCAACCACGCCTGCTACCTTCGCGTCGACCAGCTTCTGCGCAACCGTCGTGCCGACTTTCGGGTCGGCCTGGTCGTCTTCGGGAACGAACACGAATTTCGCGTCCTTCCCGTCGATCTTGATCTTGGCCGCGTTGGCCTCGTCGACCGCCATGCGGGCACCGTTCTCGTTGTCCTTGCCCAGGTGCGCGATGCTGCCGGTCAGCGGCCCGACGTGGCCGATCTTGATCTCGACCGACGGCGGGGGCGGCGGCGGTGCCTGCACTACGGGCTTGGCCGGTTCGGGTTTCTTTTCTTCGCCGCAACCGGTCAAGGCCAGTGCGGTAGCGGCGGCAATCAGCGTAAATGCAAATCGGGTGTACTGCATACAACCTCCGGAGGGGATAGGCACACGTAAGGCGCTTAAGGAGCGAATGATAGCTGCGCAGCCTCGGTGCGAGCAATGCGGCAGACAATAAAAAAGCCGGGACAGGCCCGGCTTCGTGATGCAGCGATACGACTTATTTCGTCGACAGAACCCATTTCACGAGTGCTTGCAGGTCGGCGTCCGGCACCTTGTCGTTCGGCGGCATCGGAATCTGGCCCCAGACACCGGCGCCACCCTTCTTGACCTTGTCGGCCAGCTTGGCCTCGGCGCCCTTGTCGCCTTTGTACTTGGCCGCAACGTCATGGTACGACGGACCCACGAGCTTCTTGTCCAGCATGTGGCAGCTCATGCACATGTATTTCTTGGCGAGGGCCTCATTGGCCTGGGCCGGCAGGGACAGTACGGCACCGGCGGCGAGGGTAAAGGCGATCGTGGCGAGTTTCATTCGTACTCCTTGGGCAATGGCGAATTCGTTCTGTTTTGGTGCGCAGAGCGATGCGGCGCGTAATCTACCTGAGTGCCGCCTGTTTGCAAGTATTCCTGAGCGTTTCCAGCTCGGAAATCGGCAGCAGACAAGTAACGCCCTGACATACCCATGCGTTGACAGGCGATTTATCCACAGGCTTGTCGAGCACCGGTGGCAGCCCCTGCATACCCGCGGGAATTGCGAGCACCATCGTTGAGGGCCAGTGCTCGCGGGAAAGTGATAGTGACCACTTCGCCAGCGCTTCCGGCGCGCCACGCAGGATCGCGGTCGTCGGCGGAGCAATGCATTCTTCAAGCGCAATCATCATCGCGCCGAAACCGGCCGGGTGCTCCCGCATCGTGGGATAGAAAAGTTCGAGCGCGCGTTCCGCGGCCTGACGGTAGCGGTCCTCGCCAGTCAGCGCGGCCAGCCGCTGAAGCGCGAACGCTGCCACCCCGTTGCCGGAGGGCGTGGCATTGTCGTGGCCCGGCTTAGGCCGATGGATCAGCCGTTCGTGGTCGCGTCCGGTAAAAAAGAAACCTCCCGCTTCCGGGTCCTCGAACTGCTCCAGCAGCGTGTCTGCGAGTTCCTGCGCAAAATCGAGAAGCTCCGGGTCGAACTGCGCCTGCAGCAATTCAAACGTCGCATCGATCAGGAACGCGTAGTCATCAAGATAGGCGTTCAGGTGCGCTCGTCCGTCCTTGAACGTGGCGAGCAGCAACCCGTCCTTCCACATCGTGTTGCGAGTAAAGTCCAGCGCGCGGCGCGCCGAATCGAGCCAGTCGGCCCGGCCGAACACCCGTCCCGCGCGCGCCATGCCGCGGATCATCAGCGCGTTCCAGGACACCAGGATCTTCTCGTCCCGCCCCGGACGCACGCGCATCTCGCGCGCCGCAAGAAGCTTCGCGCGCGCAGCCGCCAGCAATGGATCGTCTTCCTCGCCAGCGTCACGCGAAACGCGCAAATGCCAGGCCTCACCCTCAAAGTTCGGCTTGCCGTCCAGGCCATAGCGCCGCGAGAGCACGGCGTACTCGCCGGGCGCAAGCAGCGCCTCGACTTCGGTGCGATCCCAGACATAAAACTTGCCTTCCACGCCTTCGGAATCCGCATCCAGACTGGAGTAGTAGCCACCTTCCGGGGACTGCATCTCGCGCATCACCCAGGCGGCGGTTTCCGCGGCCACACGGGCGTACAGCGGCTTGCCTGTCGCGGCGTGCAGGTCGGCCAGCAGGAACAGCAACGGGCCGTTGTCATACAGCATCTTCTCGAAGTGCGGGATGCTCCAGGTGTCGTCGGTGCTGTAGCGGCAAAAACCGCCGCCGAGCTGGTCGTAGATGCCGCCGTAGCACATGTTCTCAAGCGTGATGTCAGCCATCTCGAGCGCGTGGCCGTCACCGTCGCGGTTGTAACGCCGCAAGCAGAACTCGATGTCCGTCGGATGCGGAAACTTCGGCGCCTCGCCCCACCCGCCGCGCTCCGGATCGAAATGCTCGCGCAGGTTGGCAAGGGCCTCGGCGATCGGCTGTGGATCGAAATCGGACGCGTGCGCCGACCCGCCGGGCTGCATGCGCGAGAACGCAATCCGCACCTGTTCACCCTGCGCGTCGACCTCACCCCGCCGTTCGCGCCAGATCCCGGCAACGCGCTCGAGAAGTTCCTGGAACCCGGGCAAACCGTAGCGCGAAGTCTTGGGAAAGTACGTGCCACCGAAGAACGGCGTCCCGTCGGGAGCGAGGAACATCGTCAGTGGCCATCCGCCGCCTTTTTGCGCCAGCATCTGATGCGCGGTCTGGTAGATCTGGTCAAGATCCGGGCGCTCTTCGCGGTCCACTTTGATATTCACGAACAGGCGATTCATCAGCGCTGCGGTCGCATCGTCCTCGAAACTTTCGTGGGCCATCACATGGCACCAGTGGCAGGCGGAGTAGCCCACGGACAGCAGGATCGGGCGATCCTCGCTGCGCGCAAGTGCAAGCGCTTCCGCCCCCCACGCGTGCCAGTCCACCGGATTGTCGGCGTGCTGCTGGAGGTATGGGGAGGTTTCCCTGGCAAGTCGGTTGGGCATGGGGTTTAGAATCTGGCAGCGCCATTGGTTGCAGTTGAACGAGCCCGGGATTATCCGCCATGACCGAAGCACGCGAAGTCCTCAGATTCTGGCTCGGTGACTCACCGGGCATGCGCCGCAGGATGTGGTTCGAAAAAGATCCGTCGTTCGACGCCACGCTGCGCGCAAGGTTCCTTCGCGCATACACCGCTGCAGCGGCGGGGACACTCGCGGCATGGTCAGGGGATGCGCGCGGAGCGCTCGCGTTGATCGTGCTGACCGACCAGCTGCCGCGCAACATGTTCCGCGGCACCGCGCAGGCGTTCGCCACCGATCCGCTCGCGCTGGAAAGCGCGAAACGCGTCGTCGCCTCAGGCTGGGACACGCAGCTTTCGCCCGTCGAGCGGATGTTCGTCTACCTTCCCTACGAGCACAGCGAGGTGGTGGAGGACCAGGAAATATCCCTGCAACTCTTCGCCACCCTCGGTGGATTCCCCGAGACCGCCGACCTGCCCGACTACGCGCGCCGCCACTGGGAAATCGTGAAGCGCTTCGGACGCTTCCCGCATCGCAACGCCATTCTGGGTCGCGCTAACACAGCCGAAGAAGCCGAATTCCTGAAGCAGCCGGGCTCCGGATTCTAGACGAGAAGAGGGGCTGTGCCCCTCCTCAGACCTCCCCAGCCGAGAAGAGGGGCTGCGCCCCTCCCCTCCCTAGTCGTCGTGATCGGTGATCGCGCCCTTGCTCGCGGTTGAAACCAGCTTGACGTACTTGCCGAGCAGGCCACGCGTGTAGCGCGGCTTGGGCTGCTTCCATTTCTTGCGGCGGGCGGCAATTTCCCGCGCCGACACATTGAGCTGGATCAGCTGCTTCCTGGCATCGATGGTGATCGAATCGCCCTCCTTCACCAACGCGATCGTGCCACCGACGAATGCTTCCGGGGCCACGTGCCCGACCACCATCCCCCAGGTCCCCCCGGAGAACCGGCCGTCGGTCAACAGGCCAATCGACTCACCAAGCCCTTGACCGATCAAAGCCGAAGTGGGCGCCAACATTTCCTGCATCCCTGGGCCGCCCTTGGGTCCTTCGTAGCGAATCACCACAATGTCCCCCGCCTTGATCTTCTTGGCCATGATGGCTTTCATGCACTCGGGCTCGGAATCGAACACGCGCGCCGGGCCGGTGATTGAGGGGTTCTTCAATCCGGTGATCTTCGCCACGCAGCCTTCGGTCGCGAGGTTGCCCTTGAGGATCGCGAGGTGGCCCTGCTTGTAGAGCGGCTTATTGAAGGGCCGGATGACGTCCTGGTCCTTGCGGGGCTGCGCGGGAACCTTCCGCAACTCCTCGGCGATGGTCTTGCCCGTGATGGTCATGCAGTCCCCGTGCAGCAATCCGTTTGCCAGCAGGATCTTCAGTACCTGCGGCACGCCGCCGGCGCGGTGGAAGTCGACCGCGACATACTTCCCCGAAGGCTTGAGATCGCACAGGACAGGCACCTTGCGCCGCACGCGCTCGAAGTCGTCGATCGTCCACTTCACTTCAGCTGCGGCGGCGATCGCGAGGTACTGCAGCACCGCGTTGGTCGAGCCGCCGGTGGCCATGACCAGCGCGATGGCGTTTTCGATTGACTTGCGGGTGATGATCTTGCGCGGACGCAGGTTCTGCTTGATCGCGTTGACCAGGACTTTCGCCGACTCCGCGGCTGAATCGGCCTTCTCCGCATCCGGCGAGGCCATCTGCGAAGAACCCATCAGGCTCATGCCCAGGGCCTCGAAGGACGAGGACATCGTATTCGCGGTGAACATTCCGCCGCAGGCGCCGACCGAAGGGCAGGCGTTGCGCTCAATGCCGTCGTAGTCCTGCTTGGACATTTTCCCGGCGGAATAGGCCCCGACTGCCTCGAACACCGAGACCACGGTCAGGTCGACGCCCTTCCACTTGCCTGGCTTGATCGTGCCCGCGTAAACATAGATGGCGGGCACGTTCATGCGCGCGATCGCCATCATCCCGCCGGGCATGTTCTTGTCGCAACCGCCAACCACCAGCGCGCCGTCCATGGCCTGGCCGTTGACGGAAGTCTCGATGGCGTCCGCGATCACCTCGCGCGACACCAGCGAATACTTCATCGCCTCGGTGCCCATGCCGATACCGTCGGTGATTGTCGGCACGCCGAACATTTGCGGCTTGGCGCCCGAGCGCTCCAGCGCGGCGATCGCGCGGTCGACCAGGGGCTGGATGCCGGCGTTGCACGGGTTCATGGTCGAATGGCCGTTGGCCACGCCGACGATGGGTTTTACGAAATCCCCGTCCTTGAACCCAACCGCGCGCAGCATCGCGCGGTTGGGGGCGCGCGCCACGCCGCCGGTGATGGATTTCGAACGCCAGTTCTTCTGGTCAGCCATTATTTCCTCCGATGTAGGGCATTTTTCTCGCTCGGTGCCGATGATACCAAGCGGTGCCCGGATTCCAGCGTAATATGGTTTTCTGAGCCGGAAAGCCAATGGAAGACATCCTCAAGGGCAAGGCTGTACTCGTCGTGGACGACACCTCCGTCGCGCGCATGGTCGCGGCCGACATGCTCCGGGGTGCCGGCATGCGGGTCGTCGAAGCGGACAGCGGCGAACTTGCGCGCAGGACTGCCGCCGGGCAGGTCATCGATGCGTTTCTCCTCGATATCCAGCTGCCGGATGTCAGTGGGATCGAGTTGTGCCGCGAATTGCGCGCAATTCCCCGCTACCGGGCCACACCGATCATTTTCGTTACCGCTATCGACGAGCGCGAAATCCTGCAATGGGCGCTGGAAGCCGGCGCGGACGACTTCATCCAGAAGCCGCTCCACGCGATGGTGCTGCGGCGACGGCTTGCCAACCTGATGCAGAAGGCAGCACTTCTCGAGCAGGCCGAGCTGATGAGCCTGTGCCTCGGGCGCTACGTGTCGCCGCGCACCCAGGAGATCGCGCGCGGCTACGCGGCAACACGAACGCTGCCGGCCCCGATAAGGAAGTCAGTTTGCGTGCTGTTTTCCGATGCGCGTGGTTTCACCGAGTTGAGCGAAGGACTGGAACCCGAGACGGTCTTTGAGATCCTCAGCGCGCACCTAGGCGCCCAGGTCGACCTTGTGTACCGGCACGGCGGGTACATCGACAAGTATTCCGGCGACGGGATCATGGCCGTGTTCGACGGCGAGGACATGGCGGGAAAATGCTGCCGCTGCGCGCTCGAGATCATCGAACTCGCGCGCTCGCTGGCGGAAGGCAAGGGACCGGACGGAATCCGGTTGGGCGTCGGCATCCACCTGGGGGAAGCGACAATTGGCAACCTCGGTTCCAGCGAGCACCTCGACTACACCGTCATCGGAAAGACCGTCAACCTCGCAGCGCGGCTCTGCGGCCTGGCCAACCAGTCGGTCGTCGTGTCGCAGGCGGTGCGAGACGCGGCCATAAGTGATCGTGGGCTCGATTTTGCCGCCGGGCGTCCAGCCGCCATCCGCGGGGTGAAAGACCCGGTCACGGTCTACGACCTGCAGCGCACCGCCGGCTGAACGGGACACGGCCCCGGAGAACGCGTGATCGCGCGCTTGGTAGACTCGGCGTATCGATCCGCCTCCGCGGCGGCATTACCCTGAAGGCCCTGTGCTGATCCATCCGAACTTCGATCCCGTCGCCATCGCCATCGGCCCGCTGGCGATCCGCTGGTACGGCCTGATGTACCTCACCGCCTTCGGTGCCTTCTGGTGGCTGGGCACGCGTCGCATCAGCGCGGGACGCGCGCCGATCACGCGGGCTCAGTTCGACGACATGCTGTTCTACGGCATTCTCGGGGTGATCGCCGGCGGCCGCCTCGGTTATGTGCTGTTCTACAAGCCAGCCTATTACCTCTCCCATCCGCTCGAGGTCTTCGCCATATGGCAGGGCGGCATGTCGTTCCACGGCGGCTTCCTTGGTGTGCTGCTCGCCATGGCCTGGTTCTCCAGGAAAACCTCCCGTCACTGGCTGGCGGTGATGGATTTTGTCGCCCCCCTGGTGCCCCTGGGCCTGGCGGCCGGACGGCTCGGAAATTTCATCAACGGCGAACTCTGGGGACGCACCACCGACGTCGGCTGGGGCATGGTGTTCCACGGCGGCGGCACGCTGCCGCGCCATCCCTCGCAGCTCTACGAGATGGTGGCCGAGGGGATCCTGCTTTTCATCCTGCTCTGGACCTACTCATCGCGGGAGCGACCACGCGGCGCGGTGTCGGGCCTGTTCCTCATCGGCTACGGCGTGGCGCGCTTCGCCTGCGAGTTCACGCGCGAGCCGGATGATTTCCTCGGCCTGCTGGCCTTCGGCATGAGCATGGGCCAGTGGCTTTCAGCGCCCATGGTGATCGCCGGCATTGCAATGATGGCATGGTCGCACCGGAAAAACCGATGACCTCCCCGACCAGGCCGCTATCCGGGCAGCAACTCGACCGACTCGAACTGATGCTCGATTCGGAAACGCCAGGCTGGGAGCCGATGCCCCTGGACATGCTGCAGGGATTCCTGTTCGGCATCGCCAGCGCGCCGCGCGAGGTCCCGCCGGACGAATGGCTGCCGCGCGTGCTGGGGGCCGAAGACTGGCCGGTCGCGCAACCGGGCGTAGCCGTCGATGCGACCGCTGGAACCGCCACTGAGACTACCGAATGGATCGACCTGCTGGTGCGGTTCTACCATCAGCAGGAGCGCGCGCTGGAGGGCACGGAGGATGCGGCGCTGGTGTTCTACGAGGACACGCCCGGGGTCAGCAACAAGTTCGAACACTGGTGCATCGGCTATCTCGACGCGATCGACCTCGCCGCTGCCGCGTGGGAAGCCGCCGGCGACCCCGCCGAAATCGACGAGCTCCTGTTCCCCTTCCATGTCCTGGCTAACGCGTTGCCACCGGCGGAGCGCGAGCGGTTTCCGGACAAGGAGTGGGCGAAACTTCTCCAAGAATGCGGCGACGACCTGTGGCCCGCGATCATGGATGCCAGGAAATACGGTCTGGCCCTGCGCAACCGGCCGACCACGGTAAAGCGTGCAGCGCCCAAACCCGGGCGCAATGACCGCTGCGCCTGCGGCAGCGGAAAAAAGTTCAAGGCTTGTTGCGGGAAGGCCTGACCTGGACCCGACGCCCGAAGTTCCCGGACCCGTGGTTACCGGAACCGAGGTTGCACCGATCACGCTCAAGCGGGAGAAGATCATTGCGGCGACCTGGTGGCTGGTCTGGCTGCTGGGCACACTGTGGATCTGCCACCTGCTTGCGAATGCGTGGCCCCACGTGCACCAGCCGGAACAACTGGTGCTGCTGGTCACCCTCCCTGGGGTTGTTTTTCGCAGCATCGAGCTTGCGTGGATGCAGTTCACCGGGCGGCTGTTCGTTCGCTGGCGACGCTGGATCGCGCGACTCGTTGCCCTGCCGTGTGGCGTGCTGCTCTCTGCGTTTCTCTGGTCGCCGTTGGACGCGACCAGCATGGCGCGCTTCGAAACTGCGATGCGTCCGCTGGTCGCGCAGGTACGCGCGAACGCCGCCAACCCATGCCCGCCCGGGGCCGGCTATCGCATCGGCGCTGACCTGAACGACTACCTTGTCGCGTCGGGCGCGCCGCGCGCCCCGCTCGGAATCCACTACGCCGGCGGGCGAGTTGTGCTCGTGCTGGTCGGGCGTTCGATTGATATTGAAGGCAGCATGGTGTTCTACGATTCCGCCAGCGGGAAATGGGAGAAATTCCACAGCGCTTCGCGCAGCGCTGCAGAGGACCTCGACGCACGGATCAAAGGCATGCAGCAATGCAGGATCCCGCTGCGCTGAGATCCGCCCGGGTCGCGTAGACGCCGCCGTATCAGCCCGCGTGCGGGGAGTCGTGCTGCCAGGGCGGCAGTTCAGCGCCGCAATCCCGGCAGTAACGTGCCTCGGGTGAGTGGCCTTCGCTCAGGCACTCGTGGCAGCTGCGTGTGGTGGGCTCGCGATGGGTCTTCAGTGCCGCGAACTCGGCGCTGACGATCCCCGTCGGAACCGCAAGCGTGCCCCAGCCGATCAGCATCATCAGCGAGGCCAGCATGCGGCCCAAGTCGGTCTTGGGCGTGATGTCGCCGAAGCCTACCGTCGTCATTGTCGTGATCGCCCAGTACACGCCGACCGGTATGCTCGTGTAGCCGTTGTCGGGCCCCTCGATCACGTACATGAGGGTGCCCATCACGACAACAATTACCATCACGAAGGACATGAAGACGAAAATCTTGCGGCGCGATGCGGCAAGCGCGCGCCCCAGCGCGCTGAACTCGGCCACGTAAGCGGCAAGCTTCAGGATCCGGAACAGGCGCAGCAAGCGCAGCAGGCGCACGTCGATCAGCGCGTGCAGTCCAGGCACCAGTACGGCAAGGTAGGTGGGCAGGACGGCAAAAAGGTCGATGATCCCGAACACGCTGCGCGCATAGCGCAGCGGATGGCGCACACAGGCAAGGCGCGCGATGTATTCGGCAGTGAACAACAGCGTGAAAGTCCACTCGAGCACCTCCAGCTCCCGGAAGTACCTTGCGTGGAACGTCGACATGCTGTCGAGCACCACGACCGCGACGCTTGCGAGGATCAGCGCGATCAACGCGAGATCGAAGGCCCGCCCGGCACGCGTATCGGCCTCGAAGATCACGGTGTAGACGCGCAGCCTCCAGCCGGTTTCGGGCCGCCCGAAGCGCTGCGGTGCAGGGTCCTGCCGGGTGGGATTGTTCTCCATGGCGTCCATTTTGCACCTGCTGCGCGATCCTTACCCGCAACTAGTGCGGCAGGCGTCTAGTTGCGCGACTTTTCCGACAGGTAGTGATGCCAGAGCAGCCGGGCGGCCACGGAGCGATAAGGCCGCCACGCATTCGCGCGCCTCTCGATGGCCGCGGGCGAGGGCCGTGCGCGCAGCTTCCAAAGCTGGCGCACGGCCTCCACCAGGGCGAGGTCGGCAGTCGGGAACACGTCGGGCCTGCGCAGGGCGAACAGCAGATAGCACTGCGCGGTCCAGGGCCCGACGCCATGCAGGTCGTCAAGCGCCTTGATGGCCGCGTCGTCAGGCAGCTTTGCGATCGCGGCCAGGTCCAGCGCGCCACCGTTGAGTTCAGTGGCCAGAGCAGCAAGGTAGGCGGACTTTTGCCGCGTGATACCGATTTCACGCATCCCCGTCTCCCCGAGGGTCGCCACCTTTTTCGGCGTGACACCCCCGGCGGCTTTCTCAAGTCGCGCGTACATGGCACGCGCCTGGGCCAGCGACACCTGCTGCTCGAGCATCAGCAGCGCCAGGGTGGAAAACCCCGGCTTGCGGGGCCACAGGGGTGGCGTGCCGTGGCGTGCGACGACCTCCGCGAAGTGCGGCTCGACATCCGCAAGGGCGCCTACCGCAGCGGCAAGCGAAGCATGGTCAAGCTGCTTGAATTTTGATCTTTTGAATAGCAAAGTCGGCTCTGGACGCGTCCAACAGGGAAGTTTGTGTATCGATATCGATACACCTTTGGGTGGCGGATCAAGCCAGGGCAAGAGCCAGTACGCGGGCGACATGCAGCGCTTCGCGTTGCGCGCCATCGGCAATCTGGTGGCGACAGCTGGTCCCGTCGGCGACGATCAGCGTGTCGGCTTGCGCCGCACGCACCGCCGGCAGGAGGCTCGCCTCGGCCATCTTCATCGACACATCGTAGTGCTCTGCCTCATAGCCAAAGCTGCCTGCCATCCCGCAGCAGCCCGAATCTATCGTGCTGACTTCGAGGCCCGGCACCAGTCTCAGGGTTTTCTCGACCGCGCCCATGACGGCAAACGCCTTCTGGTGGCAGTGACCATGCAGCAGGGCTTTCTTCCCCAGCGGCTTCAGCTCGAGCCTGAGGCGCCCGGCCTCGGCTTCCGCGGCAAGGAACTCTTCGAACAACTGGGCCTTCGCCGCCAGCGCGCGGGTCGCTTCGCCGGGCAGCAACGACTCGAACTCGTCACGCAACGTGAACAGGCAGGAGGGCTCCAGCCCGAGGATCGGCATGCCCTTTTCGACATAGGGTCCGAGCACATCGAGCATGCGACGCGCCTCCCGCCTTGCCTCCTCGACCAGGCCCGTCGCCAGGTAGGTGCGCCCGCAGCACAGCGGCCGGTCGTGCGCTCCCACGGGCCGCGCGACATGCACGCGATAGCCGGCGGCGTCGAGCACGGTCAGCGCAGCGCGCGCGTTCTCTGGCTCGAAGTAACGGCTGAAGGTGTCCACCAGCAGCACAACCTCGCGGCCGCCCGAGACGGTCCGCAGGCGGTCGATGAAGGGAGCGCGGTGCCATTTCGGCAGGCTGCGCCGCGAGGACAGCCCCGTGAGCGCCTCCCTGCCGGGCAGAGCGGAGAGGAGGTTCACAAGAGGTGCCAGCCGCGTGACCCAGGGCGCATAGCGCGGCAGGAAAGCGACTATCCGGTCGCGAAGCGTGAGTCCATGACGTTGCTTGTAGTGATGCAGGAACTCGATTTTCATCTTTGCCATGTCTACGCCGGTCGGGCACTCGCGCTTGCAACCCTTGCAGGAAACGCAGAGGTCCATGGCGTCCTTAACCTGGTCGGAGGCGAGCGCGTCGGCGCCCATCAGTCCTTCGATCTGCCCTGACAGGGCAAGGCGCAGCGTGTTGGCGCGGCCGCGTGTGAGGTGCTGCTCGTCGCCGGTGGCGCGGAACGACGGGCACATCGTACCCGCATCGAATTTCCGGCAATGGCCGTTGTTGTTGCACATCTCGACGGCCTTGTCGAAACCACCCCATTC
This sequence comes from Burkholderiales bacterium, assembly GCA_038211455.1. Lineage (GTDB taxonomy): Bacteria > Pseudomonadota > Gammaproteobacteria > Burkholderiales > SG8-39 > SZAS-79. The sequence continues at coordinate 51,300 of JBBQVP010000001.1, read as the reverse complement.
TGACCAGTCGAGCGCGGTCGGCGAGACTCCCGCCTGGTAGCCGGGCTTGAAGCGAAAAAGGCTGCGGTCATCCATCTTCGTGGGCGCGACGATCTTCCCGGGATTCATCAAGCCCTGCGGATCGAGCCAGCCCTTGATCTCGGCAAGCGCACCGGTCAGGCGCGGCCCGAAGAACGGCGCGATCCACTCGGAGCGCACCAGCCCGTCTCCGTGCTCACCCGAATACGCGCCCTTGTACTCCCTGACCAGGGCACAGGCTTCCTCGGCGATGGCGCGCATCTGCGCGGCGCCCTCACGGCGCATATCGAGGATCGGACGCACGTGCAGCGTGCCGACCGAAGCGTGCGCATACCAGGTGCCGCGCGTGCCGTGCTTGAGGAACACCTGCGTCAGCCGGTCGGTGTATTCGGCCAGATGTTCGAGGGGCACCGCGCAGTCCTCGATGAACGAAACGGGTTTGCCGTCACCTTTCATCGACATCATGATGTTGAGGCCCGCCTTGCGCACCTCCCAGAAGTCCTTCTGCAGCTTGGGGTCGATCACTTCGACCACGCTGCCGGGCAGGCCGAGCGAGCCCATGAGTTCGACCAGTTGCTTCACCTTCGCGACCTGCGCGGCATGGTCTTCGCCCGAGAACTCCACCAGCAGCACCGCGTCGGGTTCGCCCTTGATGACCGCATCGACGGTCGTCCGAAACGCGCCGATCTCGCGCGCCAGGTCGATCATCGTGCGATCGACCAGCTCCACCGCGCTCGGCCCCAGCTTCACGATATGCTGTGCGGAATCCATCGCGGTGTAGAACTTCGGGAAGTGCACCACGCCAAGGGTCTTGTGCGCGGGCAGCGGCGCGAGCTTGAGAAGCAGGCGCTCGAAATAAGCGAGCGTGCCTTCCGAGCCGACCAGCAGGTGGGCAGCGTTGGCGTGCGGCGGCCCGAGATGATCCAGGTTGTAACCGGCAACCTTGCGCAGCAATTTCGGGAAGCGCGCTGCGATCTCGTCTTTCTCCCGCGCGTACAACTCGCCCAGCTTGTCGAGCAGCGCGAGGTAGGCTGGCGGGCCGGAGCGATCCTGCATCGGCCCGAAGCGGTAGCGCTCCCCCGACGGCAGCAGGGCGTCGATCGCCAGGACGTTGTGCACCATGTTGCCGTAAGCGATCGAGCGCGAGCCGCAGGAGTTGTTGCCGGCCATGCCGCCGAGCGTCGCCTGCGCGCTTGTCGATACGTCAACCGGATACCAGAGTTTGTGCGCGCGTAACCCCGCGTTAAGCTGGTCGAGCACAATCCCGGGCTCCACCAGCACCGTCTGCGCCACTGGGTCGACCTCAACCACTTTGTTCAAGTACTTCGAATTGTCGATCACCAGCGCGGCGCCCACAGTCTGGCCGCACTGCGAAGTGCCGGCGCCGCGCGGCAGGATCGGGACGCCCGCTTCGGCCGCGATCCTGACCGCAGTGCGCGCCGCCTCGGGCGTGCGGGGTACCACGATGCCTACCGGCTCGATCTGGTAGATGGAGGCGTCGGTCGAATAGCGCCCGCGCGAGGCGGCGTCAAACAGCACCTCGCCGTCGACCTCGCGGCGCAACCGCGACGCGAAAGAGGAATCTCCTGGCGCGGTGCGCACCACCCGCACCGTCCGGACGGAGGTATCGTTCGCCACTCTGAGCGCTTTTTCGGGCGCGTTCATCCCCTCACGCCACCGCGTTTGCGGCCAGCGCGCCCATGACGCTGACCACCTTGTGCGCGAGATGCTCCGCAAGCAGGCGCTTGAGCCAGACAGCATCCCGCGCCACCAGCGCGGCGAGGATCGCGTCGTGCTCTCGCACCGCGACGTCCCAACGCTCTTGCGACAGGTTGGCCATGTAGCGCGCGCGCAACACGTTGGCATTCAACTGACGATAGGTATTGGTCAGCACCGGGTTTCCCGAAGCCTCGATGATCCGATCATGGATGCGCTGGTTGCACTTGAAGTATCCGGCAAGGTCATTGCGCGCATGGTACGCGAGCATCTCAAAATGCAGCGCCCGGATCTCACTGATCTCGGCCTCGCTGGCGTTGGTGCAGGCCAGCTCGCCCGCTGCCGCTTCCAGCGCGCCCATCACCGCCAGCGTGTCCGCGATGTTGGCGGCCTTGAGCGGGGTCACGATCGAACCGCGGTTTGGAAGCAATTCCACCAGGCCTTCGGCCGCCAGCATCTTGATCGCCTCGCGCAGCGGGGTGCGCGAGATGCCCAGCTGCTCGCACAGCACCCTCTCGTTCAGGCGCACGCCTGGCGCGAGCTCCCCCTGCACGATGCGATCGCGCAACTGGTCGATGACCTCTTCGTGCAACGGGCGGCGTTCGATGCGCGCCGCGGCCAGGGTTTCCAGGCTGCCCATCTCGCTGTTTCCCATGACTTGCATCCTGTAAAATTTGAATACATAATACAAAAATAGACCAGAAAACGCAATGCTGCACCCCTTTGCTGCAGCCGAAAACACTTTTTGAATACAAATCAGGAGCACTCCATGAGCTACCATGCCGGCCGCCATTTCCTCCAGATCCCCGGCCCGACCAATGTCCCCGACCGGGTGCTGCGCGCGATCGACTTCCCGACCATGGATCACCGCGGCCCGGACTTTGCCGCGCTCGGCAAAGCCTGCCTCGCCGGCATGAAGAAGGTGTTCGCGACTAACGCCCATGTGGTGATCTACCCGGCCTCCGGCACCGGCGCCTGGGAGGCCGCGCTGGTGAATACGCTGTCGCCTGGCGACCGTGTGCTGATGAGCGAGACCGGCCAGTTCGCCGCGCTCTGGCAGAAACTCGCGACGCGACTGGGCCTGGTGACCGAGTTCCTGCCCGGGGACTGGCGCCATGGCGCGGATCCCGAAGCGATTTCAAGGCGCCTGTCGGAGGACAAGGGCCACACGATCAAGGCGGTCTGCGTGGTGCACAACGAGACCTCGACCGGCGTCACCTCGCGGATAGCCGAGGTGCGCCGCGCGATCGATGCTGCACAACATCCGGCGCTCTACATGGTGGACACGATCTCGTCGCTCGCCTCGATCGACTACCGGCACGACGAATGGGGCGTGGATGTCACGGTGGCTGGATCGCAGAAGGGCCTGATGCTGCCGCCCGGGCTGTCGTTCAACGCGATCAGCGAGAAGGCGCTCGCCGCATCCAGGGATGCAAAACTGCCGCGTGCCTACTGGGCCTGGGACGAAATGCTCGCCAGCGGCAAGACCGGCTACTTCCCGTATACCCCCGCGACCAACCTGCTCTATGGCCTTCGCGAAGCGCTCGACATGCTGTTCGAGGAGGGCCTCGCCAATGTGTTCGCCCGCCACCAGCGGCACGCCGAGGCGACCCGCCGCGCGGTGCGCGCCTGGGGCCTGGAAGTGCTGGCGCTGAACCCGGCGGAGTACTCGGGCGCCCTCACCGCGGTGATGGTGCCGGCCGGCGTCAACGCCGACGAGGTGCGCCGCGTGATCCTTGAAAACTTCAACATGTCGCTCGGCACGGGCCTCGGCAAACTCGCGGGCAAGATCTTTCGCATCGGCCACCTCGGCGATTTCAACGACCTCACGCTGATGGGCACCCTCGCCGGCGTCGAGATGGGCCTGGAACTGGCCGGCGTTCCGCACCAGCAGGGCGGCGTGCAGGCCGCGATGGCGTACCTGGTCTCGAGCCGGGCCGCGCCCGTGAAATCCTCGCAGCAACAGAAAGCCGCCGCATGAGCGTGTCCGATCCGGTGTTCTGCACGCGCGACGGCGACATCGCCACAGTAACGCTGAACAATCCCGCGAAGATGAACGCGATGTCGTTCGCCATGTGGATGCGGCTGGGCGAACTCATGCGCGAGCTGGACGCCGACGCGAGCCTGCGCGCGGTCGTGCTGCGCGGCGCGGGCGAGAAAGCCTTCGCCGCCGGCGCCGACATTTCCGAGTTCGAAACCACGCGCACCAATGCGCGCGTCGCCAAGGAATACGGCGACAAGATCGACACCGCGATGCGTGCGGTACACGAATGCCGGCACCCGACGCTCGCGATGATCCACGGCGTCTGCGTGGGCGGCGGGTTGGAAGTCGCCTCGCAGTGCGACCTGCGCATCTGCGGCGAATCGAGCCGCTTCGGCATCCCGATCAACAAGCTCGGCCTGGTCGTGGCCTATGCCGAGATGGACGCACTGATCGACCTCGTCGGCCGCGCCACCGCACTCGAGATACTGCTCGAGGGGCGCGTGTTCGGCGCTGCAGAGGCGAAACACAAGGGCCTCGTGACCCGCGTCGTGGCCGACGAAAAGGTCGAGGAAGAGTCGCTCGCCACCGCGCGGCGCATCGCCGCCGGCGCACCGCTGGTCGCGCGCTGGCACAAGAAATTCGCGCGGCGCCTGGCCGACCCGCGCCCGCTCACCGAATCGGAGCGCGACGAAGGCTATGCGTGCTTCGACACCGAGGACTACCGCACCGGGTTCAGCGCGTTCCTGGCCAAGCAGAAACCGCATTTTTCAGGTCGCTGAGCGCAGGCCGATACCCGCGCTCAACCAGGGCCGCACCCTCTGATACCATTCCGCGCCCCGGCAGCCTGCCGGGGGCGAACAGCCGACCCAAGATCAGCCAAACACCCCAGGAGAAGACGTGCACCACATCGTATTGAAGAAGCCTCTTGCCGCGACCCTCATCGCCACCGGCCTGTCGCTTGCAGTCATTGCACCAACCGCGCAAGCCCAGGCCTGGCCGACCAAGCCGGTCACCTTCGTCAACCCCTTCCCGGCGGGTGGCGGCACCGACACCTTTGCCCGACCGATCGCCGCAAAGCTTTCACAGCAACTCGGCCAGCAGTTCATCATCGAAAACCAGGGCGGTGCCGGCGGCACCGTCGGCGCGGCCAACGTCGCCAAGCGCGCGCCGGACGGCTACAACCTGTTCTTTGGCGCGGTCCATCACACCATTGCCGAGAGCCTGTACACGAAACTGCCGTACGGCCTGGAAAAGGACTTCGAACCCGTCACCGTTGCGGCCTTCATACCCAACGTGGTGTCCGTCCATCCCAAGCACGACTTCAAGACGCTCAAGGACCTGATCGCTTACGCGAAGGTCAATCCGGGCAAGCTGAACTATGGCTCGGCCGGCAGCGGCACCACCCATCACCTTGCGGTGGAACTGTTCAAGACCATGACCGGCACGTTCATGACGCACATCCCCTATCGCGGGGCAGGGCCGATGATGATCGACCTGCTTGCCGGACAGGTGGACCTTGCGTTCGACGGCATGGGCACCTCATCGGCGCAGATCAAGGGTGGCAAACTGCGCGGTCTCGCGGTCACCAGCGCCGAGCGCAACCCGGTCCTGCCGGCCGTGCCCACCGTGATGGAGGCCGGCGTGCCCGGCTACGAGGTGCGCACCTGGTACGGCATCTGGGTACTGAAGGGCACGCGCCCGGAAATCAAGGAAAAGCTCTACCAGGAAACCGTCAAGGCGATGAACCATCCCGACCTGAAGAAACTCTGGGCCGAGCAGGGCGCGACCGCCGGCGGGATGCCGCCGCTCGAGATGGAGAAACTCGTGCGCAGCGAAATCGTCAAATGGGCCAAGGTCGTGAAGGACTCGGGCGCGAAGATCGATAACTAGGATTACGCAGGCCCAGATGCCCGACCAAAAGCACAGCGCGGCGCGCGAAGGCATGCTGCATGCGGCGGGCATCCCCGCGATGGTGATCGTCGCGGGCTACATGGGCCTGGGCGCGCTGGCCGCGGGGCACGGGCTGTCGTTTGCGGGCACCATGCTCTCGACGCTCTTGATCTGGGCCCTGCCAGGCCAGCTGATCCTGGTCGAGATGCATACACTGGGCGCGCCGTTCTACGCGGTACTGCTCACCGTGATGCTCTCGGGGGCACGCTTCCTGCCCATGTCGGTGGTGTTCATGCCGCTGCTGCGCGAGGCGCGCTGCCGGCCGTGGCAAATCTATCTCGCAGCACAGATGGTCACGATGACCGCGTGGGCCTGGTCGATGGCGCGCTTCCCGGCGATGCCGCCGGAGCGCCGGCCGGGCTACTTCTTCGGCTTCACCTTCACGCTGCTTCTCGCGGCCAGCGCGGCGACCGCCCTGGGATACCTTGCCGGCGACCTGCTGCCGCCTCTGGCCAAGCTTGCGCTGGTGTTCATGAGCCCGATGTACTTCCTGCTTTTGCTGGCCGGTTCGACCAATGAAGCGCAGGGATGGGCGGCCCTTGTGCTGGGCGCGGTGACGGGGCCGCTCGTGCACCTGTTTGCGCCGCAATGGAGCGTGCTGGCGGGTGGGCTCGTCGGCGGCACCCTCGCCTATGCGGCCCACCGCGCCTGGCGAAGGCACGCTGCGGGCAAGGGGGCGCCATGACTGAATTCACCCTGCTCGCGATTGCCTGCGGCGCGGCCACCTACCTGTGGCGCGGGGTGGGCGCGGCCGTGTCGGCGCGCATCGCGCCCGACAGCGAACTGTTCCGCTGGGTCGGCTGCGTGGCGGTTGCCACACTGGCCGGGCTCATCAGCCGCATCGTGCTGCTGCCCTCGGGGGCGCTGGAGCACACCGCGCTCTGGCAGCGCCTGGCGGCCACCGCAATTGCGCTCATCGCCTACCTATTCCTGACCCGCAAGAACCTGCTGGCCGGCGTGATCGCAAGCGCCGTCGCGATGTACCTGATCCTGCTTTTCTTCGGCTAGGGTCTTCGCCGGCTTACGTCGACCGGAAGTGGCGCGGCCCCCGGGCGTCGCGCAGCCAAGAGCCTAGAGGATGCCAGCGTCGCGCAGCGCGGCGATCTCGGCCGCGCTCTTGCCGAGCAGGCCGCCAAGGATCGCATCGGTGTGCTCTCCGATCAGGGGCGGGGGGATTTTGTATTCGACCGGCGTGGCGGAAAAGCGCATCGGGCTGGCCACCGTCGACAGTTTGCCTGCCACCGGGTGGTCCATCTCGACGCGGATGCCGCGCGCCTTGACCTGCGGTTCCTCGTAGACCTGCGCGAGGGTGTTGATCGGGCCGTTTGCCACGCCCGCCGCTTCGAGTACCTCGATCCATTCGCGTGTGGTGCGCTTCGACATGACGGCCTGCAGCAGGCGGGTCAGCTCGACCCGATTCTCCACGCGCTTGCCGTTGCTTGCGAAGCGCGGGTCGGCGACGTATTCCAGGCAGCCGATCGCTTCGCAGAACTTGCGGTACAGGTTGTCGTTACCGCAGGCGACGATGATGTCGCCATCCGAGGTCTTGAACGGCTGGTACGGCACGATGTTCGGGTGCAGGTTGCCGATCCGGCCAGGCGGGGTACCGGTCGCGAAGTAGTTGGTGTTCTGGTAGGCGAGCAGCGCGATCTGCGAATCGAGCAGCGCGAGATCGAGGTGCTGGCCGACGCCGGTCTCGGCGCGATGCGCGAGCGCCGCGCAGATCGCGATCGAGGCGTACATGCCGGTGATGATGTCGGCGACCGGCACGCCCGCACGCTGCGGCCCCCCGCCCGGCGCGCCATCGGGCTCACCGGTGACGCTCATCATCCCGCCCATGCCCTGCACCATGAAATCGTAGCCCGGGTGCTCGCGATACGGCCCGGTCTGGCCGAACCCCGTGACCGAGCAGTAGATCAGTTTCGGGTTGATCGCTTTGAGGTCGTCGTACCCCAGGCCGTAGCGCGCGAGGTCACCGAACTTGTAGTTCTCGATCAGCACATCCGAGACTTTCGCCAGTTCACGCACGATCGCCTGGCCTTCTGGCCTGGAGATGTTCAGCGAGACCGATTTCTTGCCGCGGTTGGCGGCGGTGAAGTAGGCCGAATCCCGGGTGTCCTTGCCGTCTTTGTCCTTGACCCAAGGTGGGCCGTAGGCACGCGAATCGTCGCCGGTCTTGGGGCGCTCGACCTTGATGACCTCGGCGCCGAGGTCGGCCATGTTCTGCCCGCACCAGGGCCCAGCGAGCACGCGGGAAAGGTCGAGTACGCGGATATGCGACAGGGGGCCGGCCATGAATGTGTCCTTGCGAGGTGTTGTCAGTGCGGAATTATCCATCCATTCCGGCACGCTGCCTCGATGGTGCTCAGGATTTCTCTGCGACGGGCCGCCGTATCCGCTGCAACCCGCGGACCTGGCGGGACGCCGCGACGACGCCCTCATGAACGAAGTCCTCATGATTCTTTTCTATGTCGCCCAAGTCATAGAGGTAATTCACCATGAAACCCGCGCCCTCGCGCAACCCCTTGGGCGATACGTCGCCGAGCCAGTTGACCCGCTCAAGGCGCGCCCCGTTGTTGAGGTGGAAGCGCGCCACCGGATCGCGCGGCTTGCCGGAGGAATGCTTCGCTGTGAGCAGGTAGATTCCGATCGCCCTCGACAGCACTGGCTGCAGGGCCTTCTCCGTTTCCGCCTCCATGTGCCAGTCGGGCCGGTCCAGGACCTTGGTCGCCGCCCTCTCCGCGGCATTCAGGCACGCCTGCCCGTCCCGCCGCAGCCAGCCGACGAAACCCGGGACCGGAGAAAGCGTCACAAAATTCTTCAGGTCAGGGAGGTCGCGACGCAGTTCGTCGACCACTTGCTTGATGAGGAAATTGCCGAACGAGATGCCCTGCAATCCCTTCTGGCAATTCGAGATCGAATAGAAGACCGCGGTCCTGGCACGCTTCGGGTCGGTCGGGGACTGCGCCACACCCAGCAACGGCGCGATTGCGCTGGGGATGTCCCGCGTGAGCGCGACCTCGACAAAGATCAGCGGATCGTCGATCAGCGTGGGATGGAAAAACGCGAAGCACCTGCGATCCATTGGCTCGAGCCGGCCACGCAGTTCATCCCAGCTGTTGATCTCGTGTACCGCTTCATAGCGAATGACTTTCTCGAGGATGGCGGCCGGCGTCGACCAGTCGATGCGCCTGAGTACGAGAAACCCTCGGTTGAACCAGGACACGAACAGGTGCCTGAAATCGGAATCGATACTCGATAGGCCGGGATTGCCGGAAATGTTGCGCAGCACGTCTTCGCGCATCCGCACCAGGATCGCGGTACCGCCTGGCGCCAGGTTCAGCCTGCGCAGCAATTCCTGCAGCCGTGGCTCCGCCGCATTGTGCAACTGCCTGACCCCCTCGGGACCCGGGTCGGACTTATATGCCGCAATCGCTTTCTCGACATTCTGTGGATCCGCGCCGAAGCGTTCAGCCAGCAATTGCAGAAACTGCCGCCTCACCTCGTCGCCGGCTGAGGCGTACGCGTCCAGCAACTCGCGTGCGCAGGCCACTCCGGATGCCTCCCCGCGTTCCGAGAGTAGTGCCTCAGCAAGTGCGCCGAGCTGCTCTTTCGGTGAGGAAAACAGCCGGCGAAGGAATCTGGGTGCCATGGCCATAATTTACCTCAGCAAGGCCAGATGTTTCGACCGTGCTGCAGGATGCCGGTCAGGAATCCCAGTAAGTCGCCCCCTCTTCTTCCAAGAAATCACCAGAGGCTGACAATCATGCGAATTGCGATGAGGTATAACGTGAATGCAAACACCATCCTGAGCCGCTTTACCGGCATGTTCTGCGACACGCGCGCGCCCAGCGGCGCGGTCACCACGGTGGGCAGCACGATCATCACCAACGCGGGCAGGTAGACGAAGCCAAGGCTGTAAGGCGGCATCGGGCCCGCCTCGAGCCCGGCCAGGATGTAACCCACTGTGGCCGCCAACCCGAGCGGGAAACCGATCGCCGACGCCGTGCCGACGGCGCGCTTGAGCGGCACGTTGCACGCCAGCATGAACGGAATGGTGATGAAGGCGGCGCCCGCCGCGAGAAAGGTCGCGAGGAACGAGACGAGGGTGCCGACGAACGCCAGTCCAGCACGTCCGGGAAGGACGTACGTTCCCTTGGGCCGAAGGTCAAAGAACATCGACGTTGCCGCGTAGAAAATGAAGGCGGCGAAAAATATCGCGAGCGGCCGCCCGGGTACGCTCCCGGCGACCAGCGTTCCCAGGGCAGCGCCAAGCGCGAGCCCGGGCAACATGCGCAGAACGATCGTCCAGTCCACGCCGCCACGTGCATGATGCGCGCGCAAGCTCGACAACGAAGTGAAGGGAATGGTCGCCATCGCCGTTGCCAGAGCCATATGCATCATGTGCTCGGGTGGAAAGCCTGCGGCCGCGCCCTGTGCACGGAACGAGAACAGCAGTATCGGCACCAGCACCATGCCGCCGCCGATGCCCAGAAGTCCCGCCATGAAGCCCACGACCGCGCCGATTAGAAGGTAGGCCCACCACAGATCCATCGTCTCAGGACTCCAGCAGGTACGCGACGAGTTCGGCAAAGCCTGCGCCGGCTTCGCTTCGGGTCACATACTTGGGCTCAGCGGTGAGCCGCGCGCTGAAGCGCCGTATGTTCGCCACACCGACTGAATTGGGAAAGTACGCAAACATCGGTGCATCGTTCGGGGAGTCCCCTGCGAATGCAAACGTGTCCCTTGCAGCATCCAGGTCGATCCCCAGGCATTCCTGTGCAAACGTGCGGGTCATGCCAAGCTTGTCGTAGTCGCCGAACCAGCCGTTCACGTGGATCGAGCTGATTTTCGCTGTCATGCCGGCCTGGCGCATCAACTGCGAGATGCGGTCAGCCTCTGCGAGAGGCAGCGGGGAGACATCCTCGCAGAAATCGATCGCAAGATCGGTTTCGCGGTACAGCTGATCGGAGGCTGGCGCACAGCCCGGGACTTCGGCCAGAATCCTCTCGCTCACCGCGCCGAGCCGAGCGCGGTTCTTCGTCCGGACTCTTTCATCGTCCCGAAAGCGCTTGTCCAGCCGGTGCGTGGCTTCGTTGTACCGGAAGTAAAACGCGCCATTCTCCCCCACGACCGCGTCAACCGGCCACATGCGCGCGATATGGTCGCACCATCCGGCAGGCCGTCCGGTGATCGGGATCGCAAGGCGCCCCGCCAATTTCCAGCGTTCGAGCGCTGCGTAGGCTTCGGCGGTCAGCCGCCCTTCGGTGGTGAGGGTGTCGTCTATATCGAAGAACAAGCCACGTATGCGCGCGCGCGGAAGCTCGGAGAGGGGGCGCATCATGCCGTGGGGATCCGGTCGGCCATCCACGCCGCAACCCGCTCACGCTGTGCGGGTGTCATGTGCAGTCCGGCCTTGGTCCGGCGCCAGAGCACGTCCTCGACGCTGCCAGCCCACTCCTCGGCGACAAGGTAATTCAATTCGCGCGCGTAAAGTCCCGCGCCGAAGTCCTCGCCGAGGTCGACCTCGGTGTGCGCCTCACCCAGCACTCTCTCGACCCGCGTGCCATGACGCCGGAACAAGCCGCGCAGTGACTCCTCGGGTATGTTCGCGTATCGACTGCGCAGGATTTCGAACGCCACTTCGGGGCCTGCCACGAAATCCCCCCCCGGCAAGGGAACCGTGGCAGTCCACGCGGGTTTGAGTCCAGGGAAATACGGCGCAAGCTTCTCTAGCGCGTGCTCGGCAAGCCTGCGATAGGTCGTCAGCTTTCCGCCAAACACCGATAGCACAGCGGCCGCGCCACCATCGTCATCGACACGCAGCGTATAGTCGCGCGTCACCGCGGAGGGGTCGCTGGTCCCGTCGTCATACAGGGGACGCACCCCCGAATATCGCCACACCGTGTCCTCCGGGCCGATGGGTTTTTCGAGGTAACGATTGACGGCACGGCAAAGATAGTCCACCTCCTCCTCGCTCGCCTGCGGATCCCCGGGATCGCCATCCACAACCACATCGGTCGTGCCGATCAGCGTGAAGCGGCCCTCGTAGGGGATCATGAAGACAACACGTTTATCGTCATTCTGCAGGATGAATGCATGTTCGCCGGCGTAGGCCCTCGGCACCACGATGTGGCTTCCCTTGACGAGGCGGACGTTGTCGTTGCTCGGTTGCTGGAGGTGGCCATTCAGCACATCCTTCACCCAGGGCCCGGCGGCATTTACGATCGCGCGCGCGCGAACGGTAACGGTGCCCGTTTTGCCGCTGTCGAGTTGTGCCTTCCACAGGCCGCTTTCGCGCCGCGCCGCAGTGCACTTGGTGCGGGTGAGAATTCGCGCGCCAAGCCGTCGTGCGTCGAGCGCGTTGGCGACTACGAGTCGGGCATCGTCAACCCGGCAATCCGAATAGATGAACCCGTTTCGCAGCGATTGCTTGAGGCCCGCATTATACGGCGGCATGGATAGGTTCACCCCGTGCGAGCCTGGCAAGCGCGTGCGTCGGCCGAGGTGATCGTAGAGAAACAGTCCGATGCGGATCATCCAGCGCGGGCGCAGTTCCGGCACGTGCGGCATGATGAAGCGCATGGGTGAGACCAGGTGCCCGGCGATAGAAAGCAGAACTTCACGCTCGGCGAGTGATTCTGCGACCAGACGAAACTCGTACTGCTCGAGGTAGCGCAAGCCACCGTGGATCAGCTTGGATGACCACGAAGAGGTATGCGAGGCGAGATCATCCTTCTCGGCAACTACCACCGATAGTCCGCGGCCGGCCGCATCGCGCGCGATGCCGATGCCGTTGATGCCGGCGCCTATGACCAGCAGGTCGACCGGTGGGTCCTGCGCGTTGGCGGCGTTTCCGAGACCGTCTCTCATGGTGCCTGCAGAGTTTGGACACTGTGCCGTGCGATGACCAGTTCCTCGTCGGTAGGTATCACCCAAGCCGATACAGGTAGCCCTTCCCGGCTGATGCGGGGTCCGCCTGACTCGTTCGCCGGGGCATCGAGTTCAACACCAAGCCATGCGGCTGCAGCGCATACGCGGGCCCGGATTTCAGCCTGATGTTCCCCGATTCCTCCTGTGAAAACCAGCGCATCCAGCCCCCCGAGCGCTGCGGCGAGAGAGCCTATTTCACGGCCGATTCGGTAAACGTAGAGTTCGATGGCTTCGTTTGCCCCGGATTTGCCACTTGCGAGCAGTTCGCGCATGTCTCCTGAAACGCCTGAAACTCCGGCGAGGCCGGACTCGTTGTAGAGCAGGTGCTGGATTTCGCGCGCGCCCATGCCGAGCTGGTCCATCAGGTAGAGAACGACGCCAGGGTCGAGGCTTCCGCACCGGGTGGCCATAGGCAATCCGTCAAGCGCAGTAAAGCCCATGGTGGTTGCGACGCTGTGGCCGGCTGCCAGTCCGCACAGGCTCGATCCAGCGCCAAGGTGGGCGACGATTGTCCTGCCCCGGGCGGCCCTTGCGTCAAACTCAGGAAGCAAGGAGGCAACATACTCATACGATAGCCCATGAAATCCGTAACGCAGCACCCCGCGCGAAGTGATCGATGGCGGCAGCGCATAGGCTTGCGCGACTGCGGGCTGGCGCCGGTGGAAGGACGTGTCGAAGCACGCCACCTGCTGCAACTTCGGATCGAGCGCAGCGATTGCGCGTATTGCGGCGAGATTGTGCGGTTGGTGCAGCGGCGCAAGGGGCACGAGACTTTCCAGCGCCTGGAGTACGTTTCCATCTACGCGGACCGGTCCGGGAAAATCCTGTCCGCCATGCACCACACGGTGCCCGACGGCAGCGAGCCGGTCATAGGCTGCAGCGCGCGGGAGAAAGTCGAGAAGGAATTCAAGCGCCGCCGCGTGTGTTAGCGGACCCTCCCACTTCCTGTCATCGAGGACAGTCTCGCGACCGTCAGTTGCCTGAAAGTGAGCGCTCGCCCCAATGTTCTCAAACAGACCGCGCAGACGCACGTCGAGTGGGTCCGCAGCGTATAGGGAAAATTTCAGGCTCGAGGAGCCGGCGTTCAGGACTAATAGTGCATCGGCCATCGTGTAGGCCGGGCGCCCTCAGGCGTTCGGGATCAACCTTTTCTCTGCCGCAGCTTCCGGATCGCCGCAATCTGTGCCGCGGCCTCGGCAAGCTCCGCCGCGGCCTGGGCGTATTCCATTTTTCCGGTCCGGTCGTGCAACGCCTCTTCAGCGCGTTTCATGGCTTCAAGCGCCTTGGCCTCGTCCAGATCGTGACCACGCACCGCAGTGTCGGCAAGCACGGTGACAACCTTGGGTTGCACCTCAAGGATACCGCCGGCCACAAATATCAGTTCCTCCTCGCCGCCCCCCTCTGGCTTGATGCGCACCGTACCCGGCTTGATGCGCGTAATGAGTGGAGTATGGCGCGGATAAATACCCAGTTCGCCCGCCTCACCCGGAAGGACCACGAATTCGGCCTCACCGGAGTAGATCTGCTCTTCGGCGCTGACGACGTCGACGTGAATAGTGTGTGCCATTACTGCAGCGTCTTCGCTTTCTCAACAGCTTCTTCTATCGCGCCGACCATGTAGAACGCCTGCTCAGGCAGGTGATCGTAGTCGCCGTTGACGATCCCCTTGAAGCCCTTGATCGTGTCGGCCAGCGGGACATACTTTCCATCCTGACCGGTGAAGTTTTTCGCCACGTCAAACGGCTGCGACAGGAAGCGCTGTATCTTGCGGGCACGCGCCACGGCCAGTTTGTCCTCGGGCGAAAGCTCGTCCATCCCGAGGATGGCGATGATGTCGCGCAGTTCCTTGTAGCGCTGCAGCGTGGCCTGCACCGAGCGGGCGACGCCGTAATGCTCTTCACCGACCACATGCGGGTCCATCTGCCGGCTGGTCGAATCGAGCGGATCCACCGCGGGGTAGATACCCAGTGACGCGATGTCGCGCGAAAGCACCACGGTCGAGTCCAGGTGGCCGAAGGTCGTTGCCGGCGAGGGGTCGGTCAGGTCGTCGGCAGGCACGTACACGGCCTGGATCGAAGTGATCGAGCCGGTCTTGGTGGAGGTGATGCGCTCCTGCAGGCGGCCCATTTCCTCGGCCAACGTCGGCTGGTAACCCACCGCGGAAGGCATGCGACCCAGAAGCGCGGACACTTCGGTACCGGCCAGCGTGAAGCGGTAGATGTTGTCGACGAAGAACAGCACGTCGCGGCCGTCGTCGCGGAACGCCTCGGCCATTGTCAGTCCGGTCAGCGCGACGCGCAGGCGGTTGCCGGGAGGCTCGTTCATCTGGCCGTAGACCAGCGCTACCTTGTCGAGAACGCCTCCATCCTTCATCTCGTGATAGAAGTCGTTGCCCTCGCGGGTGCGTTCGCCCACGCCGGCGAACACCGAAAGGCCAGAGTGCTTCTTAGCAATATTGTTGATCAGTTCCATCATGTTCACGGTCTTGCCCACGCCGGCGCCGCCGAACAATCCGACCTTGCCACCTTTCGCAAACGGACAGACGAGATCAATCACCTTGATTCCGGTCTCAAGAAGATCCTGGGACGGCGAGAGTTCCTCGTACTTCGGGGCGTTGCGATGGATCGAGGAGGTCTTCTCCGATCCGATCGGGCCGGCCTCGTCGATCGGGCGGCCCAGCACGTCCATGATGCGGCCGAGGGTCTTGGGGCCGATCGGCACCAGGATCGGGTTCTTGGTGTTCACCACCGTCATGCCGCGGCGCAGGCCGTCTGAGGACCCCAGCGCGATGGTCCGCACGATACCGTCGCCGAGTTGCTGCTGCACTTCCAGCGTCAGGCCGATTTCGTCCATCTTGAGCGCGTCATAGATGGCCGGCATCTGGTCGCGCGGGAATTCCACGTCGACGACTGCACCGATGCACTGGACGATTGTTCCTTGGTTCATGGCGAAATTCCTAAGAAATCAGGTTCGAATTCGATAAATCAGTCGTCAAACCGCAGCAGCTCCGCCGACGATCTCCGAAAGTTCCTTGGTGATCGCGGCCTGGCGCGATTTGTTGTAAATGAGTTGCAGGTCGTCGATGACACTGCCGGCGTTGTCGCTGGCTGCCTTCATCGCCACCATTCGTGCGCTCTGCTCGGAGGCGATGTTCTCCGATACGGACTGGTAGATCAGTGCTTCGATGTAGCGCGTGAGCACCTGGTCGATAACCGCTTTCGCATCTGGCTCGTAGATGTAATCCCAGAGTCCCTCTGGCGCGCCCAGCGTTTCACCCGACAGGGGGAGCAGCTGCTCCATCACCGGTTCCTGCTTCATGGTATTCAGGAATCGAGTGTAGAAAATCACCAGCCGGTCGAACCGGTCTTCGGTATACCCGTTGAGCATCACCTTGACGGCGCCGATCATCTTGTCCATGTGGGGCGTGTCGCCCAGGCCGGTGACGTGCGAAACCACGTTTGCTTTCAGGCGCTGCATGAATCCCAGGCCCTTGTTGCCGATGGCGCAGACTTCGAACTCCTCGCCTTCGCCTTCCCAGGCGCGCATCTTGGCCAGCGCCATGCGCAGCACGTTGGTGTTCAGCCCGCCGCACAACCCCTTGTCGGAGGTCACCACGATGATGCCGACCTTCTTCACCGAATCACGCTCGACGAGGAACGGGTGGCGGTATTCTGGGTTGGCGTGGCTCATGTGCGCCGCCACGTTGCGGATCTTCTCGGCGTACGGCCGCGCGGCGCGCATGCGTTGTTGCGCCTTCCTCATCTTCGAGGCTGCGACCATCTCCATGGCCTTGGTGATCTTGCGCGTGTTTTGCACGCTCTTGATCTTGGTGCGTATTTCCTTGCTGCCTGGCATCGCAGGACCTCTTGCTTAGTCGTTTCGCTTGGTCGCGCGCTTAGTACGATCCGTTCTTCTTGAAGTCTTTCACGGCTTCGTGCAGCTCAACTTCGTCTTCCTTGGACAGATCCTTGGTGCTCTCGATACGATCGATCAGCGCAGCGTACTTGTCCTTGACGTAGGCCTGCATCGCCTTTTCGCACGCCAGCGCCTTCTTCACATCCACGTCGTCGAAGTAGCCGTTGTTGACACCGAACAGGACCAGCGCCATCTGCCAGACCTGAAGCGGCTCGTACTGCGGTTGCTTCATCAGCTCCGTCACCAGCCGGCCACGCTCAAGCTGCTTGCGGGTGGCTTCGTCCAGGTCCGAGGCGAATTGCGCGAATGCTGCGAGTTCGCGGTACTGGGCAAGCGCAAGGCGCACGCCGCCGCCGAGCTTCTTCACGACTTTGGTCTGTGCGGCGCCACCTACGCGTGACACCGAAATGCCCGCGTTAATGGCTGGACGAATACCCGCGTTGAACAGGTCGGTCTCGAGGAAGATCTGGCCGTCGGTAATCGAGATGACGTTGGTAGGCACGAAGGCCGTGACGTCACCGGCCTGCGTCTCGATGATCGGCAGTGCAGTCAGCGATCCGGTCTTTCCCTTGACTTCGCCCTTGGTGAACTTCTCCACGTATTCCGGGTTGACGCGCGCAGCGCGCTCAAGCAAGCGCGAGTGCAGGTAGAAAACGTCGCCGGGATACGCTTCGCGTCCCGGCGGGCGGCGCAGCAGCAGCGAAACCTGACGGTAGGCCCAGGCCTGCTTGGTCAGGTCGTCATAGATGATCAGCGCATCCTGACCGCGGTCGCGGAAGTACTCGCCCATCGTGCAGCCCGAATACGGCGCGATGAACTGCATTGCAGCGGACTCGGAGGCCGTGGCGGCAACGACGATGGTGTACGCCATCGCGCCGTGCTCTTCGAGCTTGCGGACGACGTTGACCACCGAGGACGCCTTCTGCCCGATCGCCACATAAATACAGATAAGGTCCTTGCCTTTCTGGTTGATGATCGCGTCGATCGCCACGGCGGTCTTGCCGGTCTGGCGGTCGCCGATGATCAGTTCGCGCTGGCCGCGGCCGATCGGTACCATCGAGTCAATGGACTTGAGTCCCGTCTGCACCGGCTGCGAGACCGACTGGCGCTCGATCACGCCTGGCGCGACTTTCTCGATCACGTCGGTCATCTTCGCGTTGACCGGGCCCTTGCCGTCGATCGGCTGGCCGAGCGAATTGACGACCCGACCGATCAACTCCGGCCCGACGGGCACATCAAGGATCCGGCCGGTGCATTTGACCGTGTCGCCTTCAGATATGTGCTCGTATTCTCCCAGGATCACCGCGCCGACCGAGTCGCGCTCAAGGTTCAGCGCGAGGCCGAAGGTGTTGTTGGGGAACTCCAGCATTTCGCCAGCCATCGCGTCGGACAGACCGTGAACGCGGCAGATGCCGTCCGTGACAGAAATGACGGTCCCCTGAGTGCGGGAGTCGGCCGGGAGCGCGAGGCTCTGGATGCGCGACCGGATCAGCTCGCTGATTTCGGAGGGTTTCAGCTGTTGCATGGCTATTCCGCTTTGGTAAGTGTGTGATCTATGGTGGGTGGGCGCTTGGTTAACATCAACTGCCCATCAATCCGGCGTTCATGGCGTCGAGCTTGCCGCGCACGGTGCCGTCGATGACTTTGTCGCCGACTGTGATGCGTGCGCCGCCGATGAGTTCCTTGACTACCGTGACCTGCGGACGGATCTTGCGCTTGAAGCGGCGCTCCAGATCGGCTACGAGTGACTTAAGTTCGCCTCCTTCGAGCGCAAACGCCGATTCAATCTTTGCGTCGACCGCGCCTTCGCGCTCCGCCTTGAGCAACTCGAACTGGTCGCGCACTCCCGGCAAAGCCGCCAGACGCTTGTTCTCAGCCAGCATCAGCAGCAGACCCTTGGCTTCCGCCGGCAGGTTATCAGCCGTCGAGACAAACAGGTCGACGAACTGCGCGCTAGTCACCTTGGGGTTGCCGAACAGTTCACTCATCTCAGGCGCCTGCGCAACACTGGCGAACCTGTCGAGCGTCTCGGACCATTGCGCAAGCGTGCCGCCCTGGTCAGCGAGGCCGAAAACCGCCTCAGCGTAGGGTCGCGCAATTGTGGTGATTTCAGCCATTCAGGTCAGATCTCTTGCTTGAGCTTTGCAAGCAGTTCGGCGTGCGCCTGGACGTTGACTTCTCGCTGCAGGATTTTTTCCGCGCCGGCGACCGCCAGCGCCGCAACCTGCTCGCGCAGCGTCTCACGCGCGCGTGAGACATCCTGCTCGATCTCAGCCTTGGCTGCAGCCTTTTCGCGCCCGCTCTCTTCCTTCGCCGCAGCCTTGGCCGCCTCGATCATCTGCGCGGCGCGCTTTTCCGCCTGGCCCAGAATTTCGCCGGCACGGTCGCGCGCAGCCTGGATTTCGTCCGCGGCCTGCTTGGCCGAAGCCTCGAGCGACTTGTGGCCACGATCTGCGGCCGCCAGACCATCGGCAATGGTTTTCTGGCGGGTTTCGATTGCGCGCAGCATCGGCGGCCAGACGAACTTCATCGTGAAACCGATGAACGCCAGGAAAACTGCGGCCTGAGCGAATAGCGTCAAGTTGATGTTCATGCTTCCCCCCTAGCGGGAAAAACCGAAACCGCGGCTCAGCCGAGTTTGGCGAGTAGGGGATTGCCGGTCGCGAACCAGAGCGCGAGGCCGACGCCGATGATGAACGACGCATCGATCAGGCCCAGCAACAGAAACACCTTGGCCTGCAGCGAATCGGTCAGTTCGGGCTGGCGTGCGGCCGCCTCCAGAAACCGGCTGCACATGATGCCTACGCCGACACATGCGCCGAGCGCGCCGAGGCCGATCATGAGACCGATGCCGATGCCGGTATAGGCCTGCACCATCGCGATGAGTTGAAGCTTTTCCATTGCAGTTTTCCTTTCTTTGCGGAAGATTATCGAGAGACGGGATTAATGATGTTCGTGCGCCATGGACAGGTACACGATCGTTAACATCATGAAAATATAAGCCTGCAGTACGACGATCAGAATGTGGAAGATCGCCCAGCCCAGACCGAGCCAGAAGCTGAAGAACGTGCCGACCAGCCCGGTTGCGGCCCAAGTCCAGAGGAGCAGAAAGATCAGTTCGCCTGCGTACATGTTGCCGTACAACCGCAGCGAATGCGACAGCGGCTTGGAAAGGTACTCCACCATGTTGAAGAGCAGGTTCAGCGGGAACAGCCATTTGCCGAACGGTGCGGTAAGCAGTTCATGGATCCACCCGCCCAGCCCTTTCGCCTTGACCGAGAAAAAAATCATCAGCACCCAGACTGTCAAGGCCAGCGCGAACGTGGTGTTGATGTCCGCCGTGGGAACGATACGAAAGCCGTGTTCGGAAATGTGTTTCGTACCTTCGGCAATGATGTCGACCGGCAGAAAATCCATCGAGTTCATCAGAAGCACCCAGACAAAAACCGTAAGGGCCACCGGCGCAATGAATATATTGCTGTCGCCGTGCTTGAAAATGCCTCTGGCCTGTTCGCCGACGAAGTTGAACAACAACTCGATGAACGCCTGCCGCTTGCCTGGCACGCCTGAAGTCGCGCCACGCACGACCCACCAGACAAAGCCCACGCCAACCAGTCCGAGCAGTATCGAGACGGCAAGCGAATCGAAATGGAGCGTCCAAAAGCCTCCGTCGCCGACCTGCGTGGCGCCGTGCGTCAGATGGTGGCCGATATATTCAGTGGGTGAAAATTCTTTACCTGTTGCCATGGTCGCGTACAAAAAAAGCCATCGAAAAAATCAGGATCGTCAAAATAAATGATCCGACGCAAACGGGTACCACGACGTCCTGGTAAGTCGTCAGCACCACCCAGAGAAGAATTACAGCGAGTCCTATCTTTACCGACTCGGCCTGCAGCGCCGTTACCAGCGTCCCCCCTGCAGACTTGTCCCTGCTCATTTGAATCACTGCTGCGAAACCCAAGCCAGCGACCACGCTTACCGCACCACCCAGCGCCGCCGACAACCACCCGTGCGAGCCTTCGGCCCATCCGGCAATCGACGCCAGCACGGCAGTAGCAAATACCTGCCAGCCCAGTACGACCCGAATCGGTTTGCTCCTCACACCAAGCATTACGTCAGGTTTTTCGCATCAAGCAAACCCGTCGATTGTAGTTGGCTTCGGTCTTTTCAGTCAATCCGGCGCCGCAATGCAACATCATGCGTTTCACCTAACGTCGCACTAGCTGCGCCAGCAGTTCATCCAGATGCGCGAAATTTGAATAGTGGATCACGAGTTTGCCAGCGCCCTTCTTTCCTGGCTTGATCTCTACGGAGGTGCCGATTTTCTCAGCAGTCTCCTCTTCAAGGCGCGCAACATCCCGGTCCACTTTCTTGCGTCGCGTCGTGCCTTCGCCTCTGAGCAGATGCTGCGCAAGGGCCTCGGTCTCGCGCACCGAAAGGCCGCGCGCTGAGGCCCTGTTCGCTGCCTCGACCTGACGCGCGCCATCCAGCGCAAGCAGCGCACGCGCGTGACCCATTTCGAGCACGCCCTCCATCACCATCGCCTGCACCGGCTTGGCCAGATTGAGCAATCGCAGAAGATTGCTCGCGGCGCTGCGCGAGCGGCCGACTGCATCCGCCGCCTGCTGATGCGTCATCTTGAATTCCTGGACAAGCCGTTGCAGGCCGGCGGCCTCCTCCATTGCATTGAGGTTTTCTCGCTGGATGTTCTCGATCAGTGCCATCGCAAGCGCGGATTCATCCGGCACCTCACGCACCAGAGCCGGCACGTATTCCAATCCCGCCATCTGCGCGGCGCGCCAGCGACGCTCTCCGGCAATCAACTCGTAACGATCTCTTTCCACAGGACGGACCAGCACGGGTTGCATCAGCCCCTGCGACTTTATCGACGCGGCCAGTTCCGCAAGGGCCTCCTGGTCCATTTGCGTTCGGGGCTGGTACTTCCCAGGGCGAATCCGATTTACCGCCAGCGTAAGAAGCGCGTCCTTTGCCGGCTCCTCGCTGCCCAGCAACGCATCCAGCCCTCGGCCCAATCCTTTAGGTTTGATCATTTCAATTCCAGTCGTTATAGGGCAGCACGAGCCAGTATTTCCTCGGTCAGCGCCAGGTAGGCCTGCGAACCCTTGGAGCCGGGATCCCAGACAAGTGCGGGAACCCCATAGCTGGGCGCTTCGGCCAGCCGGATGTTGCGCGGTACCAGGGTCTTGAATACCTTGGCACCGAAGTGCTGCTCAAGTTGCGCGGAAACCTGCTGCGAAAGCGTGTTGCGGGGGTCGTACATCGTGCGCAGCAGGCCACCAATTTCCAAGTCGGGGTTAAGGCTCGTACGCACCCGCTTTACAGTACTCACCAGATCCGACAGGCCCTCGAGTGCGTAGTACTCACACTGCATGGGAATCAGGACCTCCTCCGCTGCGACAAGGCCGTTGATCGTCAGCAGAGACAACGACGGTGGACAGTCAATCAGGATGTAATCGTAATCATTCGCAACAACAGCGAGCGCAGCTTTCAGGCGCCCTTCGCGGTTCGGAAGATCGACCAGGTCGATCTCCGCCCCCGCAAGTTCCCGATTCGCCGGGAGGAGGTCGTACTTTCCACTGTCGGATGCAACCCGGATGGTAGCCACCTCACCCAGCCCAAGCAGAACCTGATAGACCGTGCGAGAGACTGTGCGCTTGTCGATGCCGCTGCCTGTCGTGGCATTTCCCTGGGGGTCCAGGTCGACCAGCAATACGCGACGGCCGGCCGTTGCCAACCCGGCGGCGAGGTTGACGCTGGTTGTGGTCTTTCCTACCCCACCCTTCTGGTTAACCACTGCAAATGTTCTCGCCATGTCTATGCCTCGATCCGGCAAACCACAAAGTGACGTGCTCCCTCGACTAGAGGCACGTTGAGCCGGACCGGCGTCTCGCACCTTACGTCCGCGGGCAATTTCAGGAGTTCGTCATGCGGATAAACACCTTTCATGGCCGCGTAGAACCCGCCGGGCTTGACCAGTCCCCTGCACGCCGTTACGAAGTCACCCAGTTCCGCAAAAGCCCGGGAAATGGCCCCGTCGAAGCGCGGCGCGGGATGCCAGTCTTCCGCCCGACCGACATGCACAGCCACATTTGACAAGCCAAGTTCAATGGCCGCTTGCTGCATGAACGCAGCCTTTTTGTGGTTGCTGTCGTTGAGAGTCACCCTGCGCCCGGGTTGTGCAATCGCGATCGGAATCCCCGGGAGGCCACCACCGGCACCAACATCCACGAGTGCGCCTTCGGCCAAATGTGGAAGCACGGCCAGGGAGTCGATCAGATGATGGCTAACCATGCGTTCGGGTTCGCGAATTGCGGTGAGGTTGTAGGTCCGATTCCATTTCGTGAGCAGATCAACATATGCCAGCAGCTTTCGCGTCGCCTCACCAGGCAGGTCCAATTCGAGGGCCTCAAGCCCTTCCGCCAGCGTATCCGCCGGTGTCATGCAGACCTCTTCCGGGGCTGTCCGACTGGTTCCGCACCTGCCAAGGGCCTCTGCGCCGGCGCGCCCCGCCCAAACCCTCGCTTGAGGTGCACAAGCAGCAAGGAAATTGCAGCCGGCGTAATTCCCTGCATCCGGGAGGCCTGTCCGATGGTCTGGGGTTTGTGGCGGTTGAGCGTCTGCTGCACCTCGCGCGAAAGTCCGCGAACCTCGGTGTAGTCAAGATCGAGCGGAAGCCTTAGCTCGGCCTGCGCTTCACGCCGCGTCACCTCTTCCTGCTGACGGCCGATGTAGCCAGAGTACTTCGCCTGAACTTCCACTTGTTCGGCGATGATCGAATCCTCGACCCCTTTGCCTGCACCCGGCAGCGTCATAAGCGCGGCGTAGTTGACGTCTGGCCGACGCAACAGTTCAGCCAGCGTATATTCGCGCTCGATTGCTTTTCCCAGGACCCGCTCTGCGTCTGCATTGCCAAGCGACCGCGGATTCACCCAGATTGATTTGAGCCTTTCCTGCTCGGCCGCAATCGCGTCACGTTTGCGGTTGAACGCATCCCAGCGAGCGTCGTCGACAATCCCTAGGGAACGGCCAATCTGTGTCAGACGCAGGTCCGCATTGTCTTCGCGCAGCATGAGCCGGTACTCGGCGCGACTAGTGAACATTCGGTAGGGCTCGGACACCCCCCGCGTGATCAGATCGTCGACCAGAACACCAAGATAAGCCTCGTCCCGCCGCGGGCACCATGGGTCCCGCTCGCTCGACAGCAGCGCCGCGTTAAGACCCGCGAGCAGCCCCTGTGCGGCCGCTTCTTCGTAGCCGGTGGTGCCGTTTATCTGTCCCGCGAAAAAAAGTCCGGGAACCGATTTTGTTTCCAGCGACGCCTTCAGGTTGCGGGGGTCGAAGTAATCGTACTCGATCGCATAGCCCGGTCGAAGGATATGGGCATTCTCGAGGCCACGGATACTGTTGACCGCCGCAAGCTGAACGTCGAACGGCAGGCTGGTGGATATCCCGTTCGGATAGAACTCCTGCGTGCTCAGGCCTTCTGGCTCGAGAAAGACCTGATGGCTGGACTTACCCGAGAACCGATGAATCTTGTCCTCAATCGACGGGCAATAACGCGGCCCCACCCCCTGTATTACGCCGGTGAACATCGGCGACCGATCCAGCCCTCCCCGGATGATTTCGTGGGTGCGCTCGTTGGTATGGGTAATCCAACACGGAAGTTGCGCCGGGTGCATATCCCTGGACCCGAGAAACGAAAAGACCGGCTCAGGCGAATCGCCTGGTTGCACTTGCATCGCCGAAAAATCGATGCTGCGACCGTCAAGGCGCGGCGGCGTACCGGTCTTTAAGCGGCCCACTGGCAGGCGCATCTCGCGCAACTTTGATGCCAAGGTGAGCGCCGCCGGATCTCCAGCGCGCCCCCCCTGGTGTTTTTCCATGCCGACGTGAATCAACCCCCCAAGGAAAGTTCCCGTCGTCAGCACAATCGCCCGACAGCGAAATTCCAGCCCGATCTGGGTTACCACCCCGACCGCCCTGTCACCCTCAAGGATGATGTCATCGACGGCCTGCTGGAACAGGGTCAGGTTGACCTGGCCCTCCAGCCGGGCACGGATTGCCCCCCTATAAAGTACACGGTCGGCCTGCGCTCGGGTCGCCCGAACCGCCTGGCCCTTTGAGGAGTTGAGGGTACGAAACTGAATTCCCGCTTGGTCGGTGGCCAGAGCCATCGCGCCGCCCAGGGCGTCGATTTCCTTGACCAAGTGGCCCTTGCCTATGCCCCCGATCGAGGGGTTGCACGACATCTGGCCAAGCGTCTCGATATTGTGCGTGAGTAGCAAAGTCATGCTTCCCGCACGTGCTGCGGCTAGCGCGGCCTCGCTGCCGGCATGGCCGCCACCGATCACAATAACGTCAAATTCCTTTGGAAAACGCATGCTTATTGCTAAGGGCTGCTCAGGGGAGCGCAATGATACGTGAATGTTCCACGTGAAACCAGAATTGGAGACACCCACTGGCTGCCCTGTGTTTCACGTGGAACAGTCGGGCCGAACGAGTCGACGGAAGCCAGGTCTGCCCCCCTCCAGCTCAAAATGCATGACGAGTACCAAGGCCGCCATGCGGCCCAATCCATGCGCTTTTTGAGTGTCGTTGTGTAGTCAGCTCTTTATGCTTCTCCAAAGTGAATTCACCTGACAAATTGGACCGGCTGAAAAAAGCCTTCAAGAGAGCAACAAATATCTATATTTTATTAAATGCGAGCACACACTCACTTAGCTTTTGAGGCCGCTTGAGGCAAACTCACGCTATCCAGTCTTATCCCCCTTACCCGTTCCCGCCTCAACGGAGCTGCGCAATGAGAATCCGCGACATAGTTACGCACCAACTCTCATGTGAGGTCGAGGTCCCGTTCACGTCATCCCGCGGCTGGTGGTACAGGACAAAGGGAGCGCTAGTCGTAGAGGTCATCACCGACGAAGGCATTGTCGGCTGGGGTGACTGCTATGGCCCCTCCGCCGTAGCGAAGAGTATCGTCGACTCACTGCTCAAACCATCCCTGATCGGCAGGGATCCCTTCGATGTGGAAGTGATCTGGGAGACGCTGTACAACAAGGTCAAAGATTACGGGCTCACCGGTATGACGATCTCGGGAATCTCGGGTATCGACATTGCGCTTTGGGACATCATCGGCAAGGCCACAGGGAAACCTATACACAAACTCATCGGCGGCGCGTTTCGAACTGATCTGATCGCATACGCAACAGGGTTATATTTCACTGATATGGATCGCCTTACTGAAACCGCCGTTGAGGAAGCGCTCGGGTACAAGGAGCAGGGTTTCCCCGCGGTGAAAATGAAAATTGGCCTTGGGTCTATGAAAAAGGATCTCGACCGGATCGCTGCCGTGCGAGATGCAATCGGAGCGGAAATGCTACTGATGGTGGATGCCAATCATTGCTACAACGTTCCGCAGGCCATCCAGATCGGACGCGAGATGGAGAAACTCGGAATTCACTGGTTCGAAGAACCGGTGTCGCCAGAAGATCTGGATGGCTACGCGGAGGTTTCCCGGGCGCTCGACATGCAGGTGGCCGGCGGCGAAAACGAGTTCACCAAGTTCAGCTTTCGCGAAATCATTGACCGTCGTGCCATGGATATCGTACAACCCGATGTCTGTGCTGCAGGCGGAATCACCGAGTGCAAGAAAATCGCCGCCCTGGCCCAGGCACACTGGGTGCAATGCGTTCCGCATGCGTGGGGAACCGCCATCGGGCTTGCCGCGACCATGCACTTCCTCGCGTCGCTACCCGAATGCCCCCCCTGCCTCGTACCCCAACCCCCCATGCTGGAATACGAGCAGACCTATAATCCTTTCCGAGAAGAACTAGGTGGCGACGTGTTCAGCCACAGGAAGGGCATTGTCACCGTACCCACAGGGCCGGGCCTGGGGATAGAGATCGATAGGAAAATACTTGAGCGCTACAAGGTCGGCTGAATAAATCCGGGGGCGGATCACCGCCACTTGGCGAAAAGTCTGCCTCAGCGCCCTTGCGCGCGCTCGACTTTGACGCCCTTTTTTTCCGCCCGCGTGTACCAAACTAGGGACTCGGCATAGTCGCGCGGCACGTTGCCTTTTCCGTCAACGTAGATGTCGCCAATAAGCTTGGCCGCCTCGCCGCTTCCATTCCGATAGGCCTGCCGATACAACTTGACTGCCGTTTTGGCATCCCCGCTACTTTCAGCAGCCTTGGCTTCCTTCAGTAGCTGGAGGTTAGGATCCGACGCCGCGACTTCGATGCGTCCAACCCGTTCGATCTTCTCAGGTGGCAGCTCCGCTGCCGGCGGCTTAACCTTGGCCACCGTCTGTTCGACGCTCTTGGCATCCGCCGCCACCTTGTCGGCCGCAGCCTTTTCCGCCGCCCGGTCGGCCGCCCTCTCTTCGGCCGCGGTCATCACTTTCTTCTGTTCGGTGGCGGCGCGCGTCTTGTTGGCAGCGGCCGCCGCAGCTGCCGCAGCCGCCGCTGCCTTTTCTGCCGCGAGTTTGTCTGCAGTCGCCTTTTTCGCAGCCTCCTCCGCGGCGAGCTTTTCGGCCACCGCTTTCTCTGCCGCAGCTTTCTCGGCCGCACTCTTGTCCGACACAGCCTTTTCGTTAGCAGCGCGGTCACCCGCGGCCTTGTCGAGCTTGGCCTTTTCCTCGGCCGCTTTCTTTTTCGCCTCAGCGTCCTGCACCTTGTTCTTTTTGTCCTCAGCAGCCGCGAGTGCCTTCTTGGCCTCTTCCTCACGCTGCTTCACGAGGTCCGCCTGCTTCTGCAATTCAGCTTCGCGAAGGCGCGTTTGTTCCGCCAGTTGCTTCTGCTTTTCTACGTCGCCAGAGGCCTTCGCCTCGGCTTCAGCCTGTCTTGCGAGTTCAAGTGCCTTCGCGGCGCCTTGCTCCGCCTGTCTCGCCTGAACCAACTGCTCATTGGATTTCTTGGCCAACTCAAGCGCCGCAACCAACTCTGCGGTGCCCGGATCCCGGCCATAGTAATAAAAGGCCCCTCCACCAATAGCCGCCACCAGCAAACCAATGGCAACCGGTACCAACGGCGAACCCTTTTTCTTGCGGATTTCCTTTGCAAGGTGAACGGTTTCCGCTTCTTTCTTCTTAAGCTCTTCTTCCTGCTTCTTGAGCTGGACCTGAAGGTCGGCCTCCCGTTTCGCTAGCTTGGCTTCGAATTCGGATTTCT
This sequence comes from Burkholderiales bacterium, assembly GCA_038211455.1. Lineage (GTDB taxonomy): Bacteria > Pseudomonadota > Gammaproteobacteria > Burkholderiales > SG8-39 > SZAS-79. The sequence continues at coordinate 23,592 of JBBQVP010000001.1, read as the reverse complement.
CACGCGCGTCGGCCTCCGCCTTGGCCTTTGCAGCAGCCTCGCGCTTGGCTTCAGCCTCTGCCGCTCGTTTCTGGAAATCGGCTTCCCGCTGGGCCATTTGCGCTTCGAGCTTGGCTTTCTCCTCGGCAAGCTTGGTCTTGGCTTCGGCCTCGCGGCGCGCCGCTTCCTCTATCTCGCGCTTTTCCTGCTCCGCTGCCTGCAAGCCCCTGCTGGTCGTTTCCTCGGCAGCGACGCCGCGCAGCTTGGCGCTCTTGCGCTTCGCAAGCGCCGCATAAATTCCTTCTGGGAACTGTTTTACATAGAGATTGAAGTCATCGGCGTCGTTACCATCTTTGATCGAGCGCCAGAATTCCAGCTCGACCTCCTGTGTACCTGTCGCCTGGCCCGCATGCGTACTCGAACTTCCAGAAGGCGCCGCGGCCATGCTGGGGGCCGGAGAACGGGACGGTGCGTCAAACGCAAGGGAGCCAACCACTGTCTTGTCAGACTCGTCTTCCCCTTCCGCCTTGCCCTCAAGCGCCAGCTTGAGGGCTGCACCCAGGTCGCGCGCGGTCTGATAGCGGGTGTTCCTGTCTTTCGACAGCGCCTTATTGATGACGGCATCGAACAGGGGGGAAATCGACTTGTTGAGCGTGGACGGCGCCGGCGGATTGTCCTGGAGAATCTTCTTCGCGATCGTCCAGGTACTCGTTCCCGTAAACGGCTTCTCTCCAGTCAGAAACTGGAAAAGGATGATTCCTGCCGAGAAAATGTCAGTGCGCCGGTCGATCTCGCCGCCTTCGATCTGTTCGGGCGACATATACGCCGGCGTACCGACGATGGCTCCGGCCTGGGTCTTTTCGCTGTCGGCGCGCTCTGCGTCGGTGATCCGTGCTACACCGAAGTCGGCGAGCTTCACGCGCCCCTTGTTGTCGATCATCACGTTGGCGGGCTTGATGTCCCTGTGGACAATGCCCGCCTCGTGCGCAAAATGGAGGGCGTCGCAAAGCTCCCCCATGATGTGCACAGCTTCTTTTATATCGAAGCGTTCGCTTGCGTCGAAAAAATCCTTGAGTTCCTTGCCTTGAATGAACTCCATCACGATATACGCGATTTCGCCTTCAGAGCCAAAGTCATACACCTGCACGATGTTCGGGTGATTCAGTCGTGCGACCGCCTGGGCCTCGCGGTCGAACCGCATCGTATATTCCCGCGCGGTATCCTCGTCGAGCGAACTCTTGAGAATCGTCTTGATCGCGACCTTGCGGTGCAGTCTGGGATCAAGGCCGGCATAGACAACACCCATTGCGCCCTTGCCGAGGACACTCTCGATGTCGTAGCGCCCAAGGCGCTTAATTTCGGATCCGGGTGTCGCCATTGTTAACTAGTGTCCTGAAGCCCAAATCAGTCAGGGCGCAAGTCTGATTTAACATTATGCCTTGCGTGCAGAAAAAAAGCTCCGCCCGGCCGAATCTGCCGAGGATCCGATTTTTCACCAATTTTGTGGATTTGACCACCTCCCGCGCAGAACACCGACGCACCACCCCCGGCGGAAGAAGCCATTTCTCAAATGATGGCTGCCACGGTTACTCGACCCCGGCACCCGGCAGGGAGTCCACTCACTTCGCGCCACCCCGTCCGTCGCCCCGCCTCCGGGCAGCAATGCCCAAATGGCAAACCTCATCCAGAAAAACCGCGCTTGGCAGACTCGCGCGCTTCTATTGCGGCCACCCGTAACAGCAGCTTTTGAGCGCGCGCGACAATCGGCACATCGATCATCTGGCCATCCAAGGAGAACGATCCTCGCCCGGATGCTTCGGCGCGGGCATTCGCGTCCACTACCTTGCCGGCATAGGCAACTTCCTCCGCATTCGGGGTGTATTCCTCATTGACTATCGCGACCTGTCCGGGGTGGATGCACCCGGCGCCCATAAAACCGAACTGCCGTGAGCGGCGCACCATAGTACGAAAAGCACCCCAGTCCCCGAAACCCGCGACGCTCGCAATGAATCCGAGCGGCATCAGGCCGCCAGCGCAGGCGGCAAAGACCATCTGCTGCTTTGGCATCTGCAGGGTCGCTTCGACAGGTGCCATGCCCATTTCAAGCGCAAAGTCCTCCCCGCCTAGATTCATTGCGACGAGCCGCCCCACCGAACCTGCAATTTCGGCCATTCGAAAGTACGCCGCCGGCGTTTCGATCATGGCGATAAAGCGGGTATGCCCAGCCACCAGGCCGCGCTTTGCCTCCAACTCACCGACCAGTTCATCGAGCAACCGCAAATGATCCGCGCTTTGTACCTTGGTGACCGCGATACCGTTCACGTCGGCGCAAACTGCGGCCTCCAGATCGCGCACCGCCATGGAAAGCGGTCGATTGACGCGCACGACGACGTCTGCGCCGCCCCGTCGCACCCGCGTCGCCGCGCCCTCCACCATACCGCGCGCGCGGTCCTTTTCCGCTGCGGGCACGCTGTCCTCCAGATCGAGCTGGATGCAGTCCGCGCCTCTCGTGTGCGCCTTTTCGACGTACCTCTCGACATTCACCGGTACGTACAAAAGAGACCGCCAGACAGGCAGGTCGCGATTCATATGTTTTCTCCTGCAGGGGCTGCTGGTATTTCGAACACTACGCCGGCGGCGCGGAGCGCCTCATACCGTGCTGCGTCGACGCCGATTCCGGCAAGCACCTCCCGATTGTGCTGTCCCAGGGCCGGTGCCGGAGTCCGTATGGCGCCAGGAGTTCCGGACAAGCGCGGTACGACGTGGTGCATTGGAAATGCCCCCATCTCGGCATCCGGATAGTCCGCAACGAGTTCCCGATCCAGCACGTGCGGATCCTGGACGATCTGGGAGATATCGTAGATCGGTCCGATCGTGACCTGCGCCTCCTCGAAGAAAGCAACGTTCCCCGCCTGGGTACGCTGAACGATGAAGGCGCCGATGATCGCATCGAGGTCAGCCGCGTGCTGCACGCGCTGCGCGTTGCTCCGGTAGCGCGGGTCGTCTATCAGGTCCGCGCGACCGATCGCGCGGAACAGCCGCTCGGCCATTTTTTGTGTCGATGCGGAAAGGCAAACCCACCGGTCATCGCGCGCTCGGTAGGCGTTGCGCGGACCCGAGTTGGTGGAGCCGCTCCCGACGCGCGGCTTGATTTTTCCGGTCAACCGGAAATTCGCTGCCTGGGGACCGAGAACCGCAAACAAGGGGTCGAGCAGCGGCAGATCAATCACCTGCCCGACACCACCGTTTTTCTCTACCTCCCGCAGAGCCACCATGACCGCTGTTGCTCCATAGAGACCGGCCACACTATCCGCCAGGTACATTGGCGGAAGAACCGGCTCACGATCCGCAAAACCGTTCATGGAGGCAAAACCCGACATCCCTTCGACCAATGTGCCGAAACCCGGACGGCCCTTATAGGGACCACTCTGGCCCCAGCCGGAAATGCGCACAATGACGAGCCCGGGATTTACTTCCAGCAACTGCTCAGGAGATAAGCCCATCTTCTCCAGCGTCCCCGGCCGGAAACTCTCAACGAATACCGCTGCCGTCGCAACCAGATCGAGCAGGAGTTGCATCGCCACCGGATTCCTCAGTTCGAGACACAGGCTCTTCTTGTTGCGGGCATACAGTTTCCAGTTGGTCTCCACGCCACTCGTCTTCCACGCCCGAAGCGTATCCCCACCAGGCGGCTCGACCTTGATGACTTCCGCCCCGAAATCCGCTACCAGCTGGGTGAGGGTATTGCCGGCGACCAGGCGCGACAGGTCGAGCACACGCACTCCATCCAGCGAACCTTTCGCCTCCGGAACGTAGTCCGCCGCTATTGCCGCGTTTTTCATTGGCCTCTCGATTCCAACGGCCTTGCTCCAATGGTGTGCCGGAGGATCAAGTACGCCGGCGCAACCGTACCCTTTGCGCGAAAAAAACCAGCATAACAAGCCCGAGGGCGGGCAGATAGATCCAGTGTGGAGATAGTCGGTCAGCCCGCACCTGGACACCGGTCACTTTCCATCCCGGCTCAAACCCAGATTTTTTCGCCCGACTGCCGAATCGCACACTGGCAATGCGAACCTCGTCGCCCAGCATGCTCAGTTGCAAGCCGGCCTCGCTCAGGCGCTGACGTCCTTCTCCGGCCACACCCATCCGTACCCCAACGGTCTTCTTCAGGTCATCGCCTTCGATCGTCGTCCCTTCGATGATCATTGCAAGGCGACTGTCCGGGAGGGTATTCGCGGCCACCGACAGCGCTTCCTTTGCGGGCCTGATTTCGTAAGGATCGTATATCCGGTCCATGAAGAAGTCCGGCCGGAAAAGCATGAAGGTCGCCATCAGCAGAACAAGCACCTCCCACCACTTGCAGCGCGTCTGAAACCATCCCATCGTCGCGGCGGCAAAGGTCAGGGACGCAACTAGGCTTGCCGCGACGACAAGGGAAACCTCGAACACCCCATGGACATCGATCAACAACAATTGCGGATTGAAGATCCAAACGAACGGCAACACCGCTGTCCGCATGACGTACAAAGCGCCCTGAATTCCAGTAGCAATCGGATCCTCCCCTGAAATCGCGGCAGCGGCAAAGGTTGCCAGGCCCACGGGAGGAGTCACATCACCCATGATCCCGTAGTAAAAGACGAACAGATGTACGCCGATCAGGGGAATGACCAGACCGGACTGCGCGCCGAGTTCGACAATGACCGGCGCCATCAACGTGGCCACCAGTATGTAGTTCGCCGTGGTCGGAACACCCAGCCCGAGGACCAGGCAGGAAAATGCGGTGAACAGCAGCATCACCATCACATTCCCGAAGGAAACGAACTCAACGAATTCGGTCATGCGCAGTCCCAGCCCGGTAAGCGTAATGCCACCCACGATGATTCCTGCTGTGCCCGTAGCAATCGCGATGCCGATCATGCTCCGCGCCCCGTCATTTAGCCCGTCGATGACCTCCATCCAGCCCCGCCGCACTTGTGCTGCAACTCCTCGCTGACCGCGAAACAGCACCGTCAACGGCCGGTGCGACACCATCAGGACGACGAGCACTGCAGTAGCCCAGAATGCGGCCAGGGCCGGGGACAGTTCCTCGATCATCAGGCACCAGATCAGCGTCCCGATCGGAATCATGAAGTGCAACCCCGCCTTGACCGTCGGCCAGGTTTCCGGCTGCACAGGATTTTCCACGTCAATATCCTGCGGTAAATCCGGGCAGGAAGAGGCGAGAGATACCGTCCACAAATACAGCGCGCCCAGAAGTCCCGCGAGGATCCAGGGCGCGGCTTCACCAAACAGGCTCTTCGTCCCCACAGCGACGAAATAAATCCCGCTGCCGGCTGCGATTGTCCCGGACAGCCCGAACGCCCAGCCGATCGCACGCTCACGCAGAGTGCGCGCCTGGCCGCGTGCCATGGGTTGCATGCCAAGCTTCAGGGCTTCGAGATGCACAATATAGAAGAGCGCAATGTATGAAAGCACGGCAGGAAGGAAAGCATGCTTGCAGATCTCCGGATATGGGATCCCGACGTATTCCACCATCAGAAATGCGGCGGCCCCCATTACCGGCGGCATCAGCTGTCCATCGACGGAGGACATTGTTTCGATGGCGCCTGCCTTGACGCCCCCATATCCCGCTTTCTTCATGAGGGGAATGGTGAAAATTCCACCCGAGACCACGTTTGAAACCGAAGAGCCCGAGATGAGCCCGTTCAATCCTGAAGAGACGACCGCCACTTTGGCCGGTCCGCCTCGCAGGTGGCCCAGCAGCGCGAACGACACCTGCATCATGTAGTTGCCCGCACCGGCACGATCGAGCATGGCACCGAACAGAACGAACATAAAAATGAAACCAGAAGAAACCCCTAGCGCCACCCCGAATACACCTTCTGTCGTAAGCCACTGGTGGGAGAGCATTCGTTCAAAGGACGCGCCCTTGTGCGCCAGTACGTCGGGCAGGTGCCGGCCAAACAGGGTGTAGGCAAGAAACAGCACCGCCAGGACTGCCATTGGCAAGCCAACCGCGCGGCGTGTCGCTTCCAGAAGCAGCAGGATACCGATGCTCCCGGTGATGATATCCAGGGTGTTCGGTTGCCCCGGCCGTAACGCGAGTCCATTGTAGAAGAACATCAGGTAGGCACCTGCAAACGCCGCAACCAGGGCACAAGCCCAGTCAAGCGCGGGAATTCTGTCTCTTGCCGAAACGCCAGACGCGGGGAAAACCAGAAAACCCAGAAGCAGCGCGACGCCCAGATGCAGGGATCTTGCCTCGGTGTCGTTCAGTATGCCCGCGCCAAAGATGAAAGGAAGGGGCGAGGCATACCAAAGCTGAAACAGCGACCAGCCGACCGCCAAGGCGAAGATCAGCTTTCCCGGCAAACCATCGAGCTTTCGTCCGCCGGTGTCGGATTCAGCAAGACGCGCCAGCAACTCCGAATTGGGCTTTTTGTCCTCTCCGTGCAATTCGCTCTCCCCGAAACACAACGGGGCGGAACTTGCATTCCGCCCCCCGGTTGTCTTCCTGGAATTACACGATCACTTCAACCAGCCTTTTTCTTTGTAGTACCTCGCCGCGCCCTCATGAAGCGGCGCCGACAGGCCATCCGAGATCATACTTTCCGGCTTCAGATGAGCGAGCGCGGGATGAAGTTTCTTGAACTCGTCGAAATTTTCGAACACCGCCTTCACCACCGCATACACGGTTTCCGAGGGAACCTTCGACGAGGACACCAGGGTCGCCAATACACCGTATGTCTTGGTCTCCGCCGGATTGTTCGGATAGAGTGCTGCCGGAATCGTTGTATAGGCGTAATACGGCTTGTCTTTCACCAGCTTGTCGATGGCAGGACCGGTCAGAGAAACGAGCTTCGCTCCACATGTCGTGGTCGGATCCTGGATGTTGGCCGAGGGGTGGCCTACCCCGTAAAAAAAGCCGTCGATCTTCCCATCGCACAGCGCCGCGCCGTGCTCATCCGCCTTAAGCTCGGATGCCAGCGCGAAATCGCTCATCTTCCAGCCCATTGCGGCAAGCATTTCCTCGAACGAGGCGCGCGTTCCCGATCCCGGATTCCCGACATTGAATTTCTTGCCCTTGAAGTCGGCAAACGATTTGATGCCCGCCTCCTTGCGCGCCAGCACGGTAAATGGCTCCGGATGCAGGGACATCACGGCGCGCAAATCCGAGTAGGGTCCTGCACTCTTGAAGTTGGCCAGCCCGTTGACGGAGTTGTACTGGACATCCGACTGCGACACGCCCATGTCCAACTCGCCCGCCTTAATCGTATTGATATTGAATACGGATCCCCCGGTGGACTCCACCGAGCAGCGAATGTTGTGGACCTTTCGATCCTTGTTCACAAGCCGGCAGATGGCGCCACCCGCCGCGTAATACACGCCAGTGACCCCTCCCGTCCCGATGGTCATGTATTTCTGCTGGGCATGTAAATCCGGTACAACTAGGCCAATCGAGCTGACCGCGAATAGGGACAATACAAAGAGTCTGTTCATGGTGCGCTCCGTGAGAGTATGTACAAGCAAGCTTAACCAACGCGGTTTTAGGCGGCAACCCCGGTCGGTGTCCCGAGCGTCGCATTCAACGCCACTGAAAACTTCTCCACCAGCTCGTCCAAGTGGGTCTCTTCCACGATGAACGGCGGGGCGAACAACACGTGGTCACCGTGAATCCCGTCAGCAGTGCCGCCAGTGGGGTAGCACATCAGGCCGGCGGTCAGAGCTTCCTTTTTAAGGCGAGCATTTATTTTCCGCGACGCATCGAAGGGCTTCTTCGTCGCCCGATCTTCTACCAGTTCGAGGGCCTGAAAGAGCCCTCTCCCGCGGATGTCACCTACGTGCGGGTGCCCTCCGAATGCAGCCCGGAGTTTTCCGTGCAGCATCTGTCCGGTCGGCTCGACGCGGGCCAGCAAACCATCTTCGTTGAGCCGTTTCTGCACCGCGAGCGCACCCGCGCAAGCGGCGGCGTGGCCAAGATAGGTGTGCCCGTGCTGAAAAAACCCGCTGCCGGAAACAACCGCATCATATATCTTGCGGGTGGCGATGACCGCGCCGATCGGCTGGTAGCCGGCGCCCAGCCCCTTGGCGATGCACACCAGATCCGGAACAATGCTTTCTTGTTCGAACGTGAAAAGCGTTCCGCAACGACCCATGCCGCACATCACTTCGTCTAGGATCAAAAGCACACCGTACTTGTCACACACTTCGCGGACTCGCCGGAAGTATCCCCGGACTGGCTCAACCGCGCCCAGCGTCGCGCCCACGACCGTTTCTGCCACGAAAGCCATCACGCTCGATGCGCCCAAGCGCAGGATTTCGGCCTCCAGTTCTCCGGCAAGGCGAATGGCATAGTCGTCATCCGATTCTTGGGCGAACTTTTCCCGGTACGCAAAGCACGGCGAGACGTGCGCAACATCGATCAACATGGGCTCGAACTGGGTTCGACGCTGCGCATTGCCCCCGACCGCAAGGGCTCCCAGCGTGTTGCCGTGATAGCTCCCGCGCCGCGCGATGATGTGTTCCCGGCCGGGATCCCCCTTCTCCACGAAATATTGCCTAGCGAGCTTCAACGCAGCCTCGATTGCCTCCGAACCGCCGGATACGAAGTAGACCTGGCCGAATTCTTTTGGCGCGCGACGAATGAGTTCGTCCGCCAGCGCCTCCATCGGCTCATTGCTGAAGAACGAGGTGTGCGCAAATGGCAGCAGGTCAAGCTGCTGTTTGATCGCCTCCACCACCTTCCGGTCGGAGTGTCCGAGACAGGACACGGCCGCACCGCCCGACGCATCGAGATAGCGCTTTCCCTCGCGGTCGATCAGATAGGGGCCGTCACCGCGAACGGCCACGGGATACTCATTCTTCGGATTGCGATGAAAGACGTGGCTCACGCGATCCCCGGGCTCCGTTGCCTTTTATGCTGCCAGTTTTTGGTGCAAGAGCGCACGACGCGTCTCAAGTTCCCGCGGAAGATGTGCGCCGAGCTTGCCGAGGAGTTCGTCGTGAGAATGCAGTTCGTTCGCCCATGCGTCATGTTCGACCTGGCTCAGTTCGGCATACTGGGTCGCGGAAAATTTTTCGAGTCCCTTCCAGGAAAGATCTTCGTAGCTCGGCATGATCCCGAGGGGGGTCGCGTTTCCGTGGGCGCGGCCCTCGCAACGCTCGACGATCCATTGCAGCACCCGCATGTTCTCGCCGAAACCGGGCCAGATGAACTTACCTGAGGCATCCCGTCGAAACCAGTTGACGCGAAAAATCTTCGGTGCCCGCGCCGCGGCTTTACCTACCTTCAGCCAGTGTGCGAAGTAGTCACCGATGTTGTAACCGCAGAACGCCAGCATCGCCATCGGGTCGCGCCGCACCACCCCCACCTTGCCGGTGATCGCAGCGGTAGTCTCCGATCCAAGTGTTGCCGCCATGTACACACCGTCTTCCCAGCTCGGCGCCTCGACCACCAGCGGCACCGTGGAAGAACGGCGACCGCCAAAGAGAAACGCAGAAATTGGTACGCCCGCCGGGTCTTCCCAGGCTGGGTCCATTGAGGGGCACTGCGCTGCGGCAACCGTGAACCGGGAGTTCGCATGCGCGGCAAGTCGCCCGCAATCCGGGGTCCAAGGCTTGCCCTGCCAGTCGGTCAGCTTCGCCGGGGGCTCATCGGTCATGCCTTCCCACCAGACGTCCCCTTCGGGTGTGAGCGCGACGTTGGTGAATATGACCCCACAACGAAGCGTCTTCATCGCGTTCGGGTTGGTTGCGTCCGAGGTGCCCGGGGCCACACCGAAGAAGCCGGCTTCGGGATTGAGCGCATAGAAACGCCCGTCCTTGCCCGGCTTTATCCAGGCAATGTCTTCACCGATTGTCGTAATCTTCCATCCAGAAAAACTCTTTGGCGGTATCAGCATTGCAAAGTTGGTTTTGCCGCACGCCGACGGAAATGCCGCCGAGATGTAATGCTTCTCGCCCTTCGGGGACTCGACGCCAAGGATCAGCATATGTTCTGCCAGCCAGCCCTCGTCACGCGCCATGACCGAAGCGATACGCAGCGCGAGGCACTTCTTTCCCAGCAGCGCGTTACCACCGTAGCCGGACCCGAACGACCATATTTCACGCGTTTCCGGGAAATGTACTATCCACTTCTCCTTCTCGCTGCACGGCCAGGCGACGTCGTTCTGTCCTGCCTCCAAAGGCGCACCCACCGAATGCACGCACGGAACAAACGCCCCGTCCTCGCCGAGGTGCTCGACCACTGCGCGGCCCATGCGGGTCATGATCCGCATGTTGACCACCACGTATGCCGAGTCGGACAGTTCAACGCCGACCTGGGCAATGTGCGAGCCGATCGGGCCCATCGAGTACGGAACCACGTACATCGTGCGGCCGCGCATACAGCCGTCAAAGAGGCGGCCAATCGTCTCGCGCATTTCTGCCGGCGCCATCCAGTTGTTGGTCGGGCCGGCGTCGTCTTTTTTTGCGCTGCAGATGAAGGTGCGATCCTCCATGCGCGCAACATCAGTAGGGTTGGATCGTGCAAGATAACTTCCGGGGCGCAACTTCTCGTTCAGCTTGATGAACGTGCCTGAAACCACGAGCTCGGTACACAACCTGTCGTACTCCGCTTCCGAACCGTCGCACCAGACAATGCGATCGGGCTTGGCGAGCCGCACGATTTGCGAAACCCACTCGCGCAGCGCCCGGTGCCGTACATAGTCGGGCGCGCTCGAAATATCAGTCAAAGGTTCGGTCATTAAGTGTGCTCCAAAATGAAAACGGCCCTGGGCTGGCCGGGCCGATGTTTTTGAATTTTGTAGCCTAGGATTGTAGCAGCGCATCTTTGCGACCGGCTAGCCGGCCCGCAAGCGGATAGGCTTCGATTGCTGCACAGCAAAAACCCTTCGGGGACACAACCGACGCAAACTCAACGTCCGCAGGTTATTAAGAAAGCCGTCTCATTTTCCGATACAAAAGCGCGAAAAGATCTCACCCAACAGGTCATCCGCGCCGAATTCGCCGGTAATACCCGCAAGGTCCTGCTGCGCGAGCCGCAATTCTTCAGCCAACAACTCCCAATGGTTCTGCTGCGTCGCCGCCTTGGCCAGCCTCTCCTCTGCTTGCGCGAGGGCACGCAAATGCCGCTCGCGTGCGACGAACGGCGACTCGCCGCAATCCTGCCAGCCGGCCGCCTGCAAAAGAGCACCGCGCAACAAGTCGACCCCTTCGCCGGTCTGGGCGGAAACAAAAATCTCCGTTGGTTCACCCTCTCGGGCCTCGGATCCATTGTCCGCAAGATCGATCTTGTTGAAAACATGCAACTGCCGCAATCCCGCAGGAAAACGCTCAATGATTGCGCGATCTCCGGGTGTTACGCCGGCCGTGGCGTCCATCACCATCAAGACCAGATCAGCCATCCCGAGCGCGTTCCACGTCCGCGCAATTCCCAATTGCTCGACTTCATCTCCGGCGTCGTGCAACCCAGCGGTATCGATGATATTCAACGGCACACCGTTGATCGCTATGGTCTCGTGCAGGGTGTCCCGAGTCGTCCCTGGAACGGGAGTAACGATGGCGCGATCCGACCCGGCAAACCGGTTGAGAAGGCTGGATTTCCCGACGTTGGGACGACCCGCGAGGACAACGTTGATCCCGGAGCGCAGCAGACTGCCCTGGCGGCTTTTCGCAAAAACCTGCGCTACCGCCTCGCGCAGGCTTGACAAACGCCTAGCCGCGTCGTCCTGATGTATAGGATCAATTTCTTCCTCGGGAAAGTCGAGCACGGCCTCGATCAGCGCCCTTAGCTCGATAATTTTAGCAACCAGGGATTCGATCGCGGCAGAAAACTCCCCTGACAATGACCGCACCGCGCTTCGTGCTGCCTCCGCCGTGGCCGCCTCGATGAGGTCCGCGACTCCCTCCGCCTGTGCCAAGTCCAGTTTGCCGTTGAGAAATGCCCGCCGGGTGAACTCCCCAGGTTCCGCCAGCCGCGCGCCAGCATCAACGCACGCGCTCAGCACGGAGGCAAGCACGACCGTTCCCCCGTGACCTTGCAGTTCGAGCACCGCCTCCCCTGTGTAGGAGTTCGGTCCGGGATAAAAGACGGCGATTCCCTGATCAATCTGGGTGCCTTCGGCATCGCGTATCGCCCCCAGCGTCGCATGGCGAGGGTCGGGCACCCTCCCGAACAGGACCGTGGCGATATCCCCCGCTCGCGGCCCGGAAACCCGGACGACGCCTATGCCACCCCGGCCGGCCGGCGTGGCGATCGCGGCTATGGTGTCTTGTGCTGGATCAGCGTTTTCCATGGGCAGGCTTGTCGCGCGTGAACATGCGCTGGATCTGCCATTGCTGAGCTATCGAAAGGATGTTGTTGCAGAGCCAGTAGAGCACGAGGCCAGCTGGGAAGAAGAAAAAGAAAATACTGAACACGAAGGGCATGAACATCATCACCTTCGCCTGAATCGGATCCGGCGGAACTGGATTCAGCCGGGTCTGTATCACCATGGTGGCGGTCATCAGGATTGGCAGGACGTAGTAGGGGTCTAGCGCCGACAGGTCGTGAATCCACAGCACGAACGGGGCATGGCGAAGTTCGATCGCGGCCAAGAGCACCCAGTAGAGCGCGATGAACACAGGGATTTGCACGAGAATCGGGAAGCACCCTCCCAAGGGATTTATCTTCTCGGTTTTATACAACTCCATCATGGCCTGGTTCTGGCGGGCGCGGTCATTCGCGTACATCTCGCGGATCTTCGTCAACCGCGGCGTGACGAGCTTCATTTTCGCCATCGACTTGTAACTCGCCGCGGACAACGGGAAAAAGACCAGCTTGATCGTCACCGTCAGCAGGATGATGGCCACACCCCAGTTGCCTGCAAGGCTGTGATACTTCTCCAGCAGCCAGAACAACGGCAGGGCAATGATCGTGAGCCAGCCAAAGTCGACGACCAGATCGAAACCTGGTGCCACCTCCTTCAGCCTGTGCTGTTCCTGCGGACCGGCGTACAGCGCCGCGGCGAGTTTCGCGGTTCCGCCCGGCGCCACCGCCGGAAAGGCAAGCACGACGCGGCCGGTGTAGAGGCCGTCGGCCCGCTTCTCTATCACGTAGTCCCGCTGCGAGGTCCCTTTCGGCAGCCAGGCGGAAACGAAGTAGTGCTCGATAAACGCTAGCCACCCGTCTCCGGCCTGCTTCGCGTAATCGGCTTTACCCTTGTCCACGTCGGAATAGTGGACTTTCTGAAACTTCTTCTCTTCGGTGTACTCTGCGAAACCGCCGTAGCTCTGCGCCCCGAAAGACTGCGCAAGCGAACTTCCTCCCCCAGCGTGCTTTCCGTCGTGGGTCAGCTGGAAATAGGCATGCGGCACAACCGGCGTGGAGCCGCCGTTGCGGACTTCCAAGGAGACATCGACGACATAGCTATCACGCTTGAAGGTATATACCTTCTCCACGGAAAGACCATCGCTTCCCTCCGCCGTAAGGCGCACCTCCAGTGATGTTTTTCCCTCCTCGAGCGTGCGTTCCCCCGCTTGCGCACGCCACAAGGTGCGGTGGTTGGGTCCACCCTCACCAGTCAGTCCGCTCTGCGCAAAATACTGGTGCTCGGCACCAAGCAGAACGAGGTTCTTGCTTTGGTCGTTTGTCTCTTTGTGTTTGATCAATTCGAGCCGCGTCACGCTGCCACCAAGCGTGTCGATATCGGCGATAAGTAGATCCGTGCGCACCTGGATCGTCTCTCCCTTCGCCGCCACCGGCGTCGCGGACGGCACGTGCGCCGCTGCGGGAGTGACCGCCGGCGCTGCCGTCGGTGGCGAGGGCACCACTCCTGTTGGCACTGTCTTGGCACCTGCCGGGCTCTGTGCGGCGGCGGCTACCGGGGGCAGCTTTGGTCGCTGCGTTTTCTCCCATTCGGTCCACAGCATCAGCAGGGAAAAACTGAACACAAAGAACAGAATAAGTCTCTGGATATCCATGGTTTTCATTATTTCTGGCGCCCCGGCACCGGATCATATCCACCCACGTGCCAAGGATGGCAGCAGGAAATTCGTTTGGCCACCAGCCAGGAACCGCGAATCGCACCGTGCCTGCCGATTGCGTCATCGGCATATTCCGAGCAGGTTGGAAAAAAGCGGCAGCTGGGCGCTAGCATCGGGCTCAAAAAATAGCGATAAGCACGAATCATCGCGCGAAGGAGTGTTTTCAAGGCAGCAGTCTCAACAGATGGGCTTCATTTGACCAACCTCTCAAAACAGGACAGCAGCCTAACCACCGTCTCACTAGAGGGCTTCAGGCCGTACGGCGGACGCACCAACAGATCGATTGCACCCAAGACCTCTTGCGATTGCCGAAATGCCTCGCGAATGCAACGCTTAATTCGATTTCGATCCGTCGCGCGAGCCGCATTTTTTTTGGAAATGAGGATGCCGAGCCGGGCATGACCTTCAGGGCGGCGGAAAAAGAAAAAGGTAAAACCTGCGTGACTGCGACGCATCCCGCCACGCAGAAGCGCTTCAAACTCCGCGCTCGTGCGTATCCGCTGGTCCCTGCCGAATCCCGCTTTGTGCGTTACGCCGGTGCCGGCCACGCCTGGGTAACAGTAACCCGCGCCCTCAGACAGCCAGCCGCGCGCGACCCCGCGCCCGCCGAGCGTTGATGACCGCGCGGCCACCTGGCGTTTTCATGCGCGCACGGAACCCGTGCGTCCGGGCACGACGTGTTTTGGATGGCTGATAAGTTCGCTTCATAACTGCCTCGGTGCGCAAAAAGGCGCGTATTACACGCTGTAGCTAACCCCTTGTCAACTTCGAATATTTTTGTGCCCAGCCTGTGGATAACTCGTCCCGAAAAGAGTAGAATCCACGGCAGGAAAAGCGGCCGTTCCCTTGCGGCGCCAGTGCCCTCGAAACCGCACAGAAAGACACCGAAAATCACCGCAATGCAGAACCTATGGGACGCCTGTCTGCGCCGCCTCGAAAGCGAACTACCCGCCCAGCAGTTCAATACATGGATTCGTCCACTGGCGGTCGACAAAAGCGCCTCCGCGGCCGACAGCTTGACCTTGACCGCCCCGAACCGATTCGTGCTGGAACTCGTACGGGAACGTTTTTCCAGCCGGATAGAGAAACTGTTCACGGAAGAGGGTGTCGGTGCGCGCTCGCTCAAATTGGTCCTCGCGCGTGGGGTCGACGGCGCCGTTCGCTCCGCGCCGGCTGCCGCACCTTCGGTTGCCCCGAAAGTCTCGCCTTCGCTTGAACGCGCGCGACTCAATCCCGGGTTCACCTTTGACAGCCTGGTTACCGGCAAGGCCAACCAGCTTGGCCGCGCGGCGGCAATTCAGGTATCGGAAAACCCCGGCATTTCATACAACCCGTTGTTTGTCTACGGCGGTGTCGGCCTGGGAAAAACTCACCTGGTGCAGGCCATAGGCAATTTTGTCGCCGCCCAGCGTCCGGACGCCAAGATCCGATACATCCACGCGGAGCAGTACGTCACGGATGTGGTCCGCGCTTATCAGCAAAAGTCATTCGACGAATTCAAGAGGTACTACCATTCGCTCGATCTGCTGCTCATCGACGACATCCAGTTCTTCTCGAACAAAGGGCGCACGCAAGAGGAGTTTTTCTACGCTTTCAATGCGCTCGTCGAGGCGCATAAACAGATCGTCATCACCTGCGACACGTACCCTAAGGAAATCTCCGGCATGGAGGAGCGCCTCATCTCGCGCTTTGGCTGGGGCCTTACTGTGGCGATCGAACCCCCCGAGCTGGAAATGCGGGTGGCCATCGTTCTAAAGAAAGCCGAGGCAGAATCGGTGCAACTGTCCGAGGATATTGCCTTCTTCATCGCCAAGCACATTCGCTCCAACGTCCGGGAACTGGAAGGCGCGCTGAAAAAAGTTTTAGCTTTTTCCCGGTTCAATGCGCGCGAACTTTCGCTGGATCTGGCGAAAGACGCGCTGCGCGACATACTGAACGTCGCGAATCGCCAGATCACTGTCGAAAACATCCAGAAAACCGTGGCCGAGTTCTTCAAACTGAAGATCTCCGACATGCATTCGAAGAAACGAAGCAGAAACGTCGCGCGCCCTCGTCAGGTGGCTATGGCGCTTGCCAAGGAACTGACACAGATGAGCCTGCCGGAGATCGGTGAGGCTTTCGGAAACCGCGACCATACGACGGTGCTGCATGCATGCCGCACGATCGCCAGCCTGCGCAAACAGGATTCGGCAATGAATCGTGATTATCTCGTTCTAGAGCAGGTCCTGAAGGGATGAAGCTACCGTTCGTGAAAAGCTGTGGAACGATTGCGAACAGTTTGTGGGTAAGTCACAGTTTTTCTGTTTGGGGAAAAGTTATCCAAAACCATACAGATTCGGTACACAGCACCCAGGTACCCCATTTTTGGCGGCAAGCCATTGTTGTAAGAGGGCTTTCAAATTTGTCCACACAAGTTATGCCCTCTATTAACTATTACCAAGGATATATAAGATGATTCTGGTAAAAGCAAAACGCGATGAACTCCTCGCGCCGCTCGCCGCGGTCAGCGGCATCATCGAACGTAGGCACACGCTTCCCATTCTTTCGAACGTTCTGATCGAAAAAGCGGGCGAGACGCTTTCATTTCTGGCGACTGATATCGAAATCCAGATCGTTTCGCGTTCAGCCTTGGAACAATCCGGCGAAGCCCGGGGTGTGACAGTAGGCGCAAGAAAGCTTGTGGAGATATTGCGCGCGCTCCCGGATGGCGAGGTGACGCTGTCCACTCAGGACAAGCGCCTGCAGGTCAAATCCGGACGCAGCCGTTTTACCCTTCAAACGTTGCCCGCCGAAGATTTTCCGCGCTTGTCCCGGCCCGCGGGGGATGTATCGAAGTTCTCTCTTTCGCAAAAATCCCTGCGCAAACACCTTGCACTGGTGCAGTATGCAATGGCCCAGCAGGATATTCGCTATTACCTGAACGGGCTGCTGCTCGTCGTTGAAGACAAGCAGCTGAAACTGGTCGCAACAGACGGGCATCGGCTGGCGTACAGCGCGATGCAACTGGATGCCGAACTGCCGCGCCAGGAAGTGATCGTGCCGCGCAAGACCGTTCTCGAACTGTCCAAACTGCTGTCCGACAACGACGACCCGGTGAACATCGAAATTAGTGCCACCCAGGCGGCCTTCTCGTTTGGCTCGATCGAGCTCGTTTCCAAACTGGTCGACGGAAAGTTTCCGGACTACACACGGGTGATCCCGAAGGACCACAAGAACACCACGAAAATCGACCGCGAGCTACTCAGGCAGGCACTTGCACGCGCCGCGATTCTCTCCAACGAGAAATTCCGTGGAGTGCGCTGGGTGCTTGCAGACGGGGTCCTGAAGATCGTGTCCTCCAACGCCGAGCAGGAGGAAGCGAACGAGGAACTTGAGGTCAATTACACTGGTGTGGCGCTCGACATCGGATTCAACGTGACGTACCTGCTGGATGTGCTGAACAACGTTTCCGGCGCAGAGATTGAAGTCAGTTTCGGTGATGCTGCCTCTAGCGCGTTGATCCAGTTCCCGGCCGAGACGGACTTCAAGTATGTCGTCATGCCGATGAGAATCTAAAAAGGAAATACCAGAGTGGCAGAAGAAGCGGCAGTGCAGCATCGTCCGGAAGCGAGCGACTATGGTTCCGACAGCATCAAGATACTGAAAGGGCTGGATGCGGTGCGCAAGCGCCCTGGTATGTACATAGGCGACACGTCGGACGGCACCGGGTTGCATCATTTGATGTTCGAAGTGGTGGATAACGCGGTGGACGAGGCGCTTGCGGGCTGGTGTGACGAGATTATCGTGACCATCCATACCGATAATTCGGTCTCCGTCCTGGATAACGGCCGCGGCATTCCGACGGGCATCAAGGAGGACGACGAGTTCAAACGCTCCGCCGCAGAGATCGTGATGACTGAGTTGCACGCCGGCGGAAAGTTCGACAACAACACGTACAAGGTCTCAGGAGGCTTGCATGGCGTCGGTGTTTCGGTGGTCAACGCCCTGTCGGAATGGCTGCGGCTCACAGTGTGGCGGGACGGCAAGATTCACCAGATGGAATTCCGGGACGGCGTCCCGGTAGCACCAATGAGTGTGACCGGAACAACCGAAAGACGCGGGACGGAAGTGCACTTTCTCGCCAGCGCGGCGATTTTCGGGAGCATCGACTACCACTACGACATCTTCGCGCGTCGCCTGAGGGAACTATCCTTCCTCAACAACGGAGTGAAGATCCTCCTAATCGACCAGCGCATCGGTAAGGAAGAGAATTTCGCCTTTTCTGGCGGGGTGAAGGGGTTTGTCGAATATATCAATCGTTCGAAAACCGTGCTCCACCCGACCGTGTTTTACGCGAGCGGCGAAAAAGACGGTATTACCGTTGAGGTGGCGATGCAGTGGAACGACTCCTATCAGGAATCGACCCTGCTGTTCACCAACAATATTCCACAGAAAGACGGTGGAACGCATCTTACCGGCCTGCGCGCCGCCATGACGCGGGTGCTGAACAAGTACATCGAGGAACTCGAGCTTGCCAAGAAGGCCAAGGTCGAGACCATGGGCGATGACATGCGTGAAGGACTCTCGTGCGTGCTTTCCGTCAAGGTGCCGGAACCAAAATTCTCTTCGCAGACCAAGGAAAAGCTGGTCTCGTCCGAAGTCCGCCCCGCTGTCGAGGAGATCGTTGCTGAAAAACTGAAGGAATTCCTCCAGGAGCGTCCGGCCGACGCGCGCGTCATCACCGGAAAGATCATCGAGTCCGCACGCGCCAGAGAAGCGGCACGCAGGGCGCGCGACATGACCCGTCGCAAGGGTCTTCTCGACGGCATGGGGCTGCCGGGAAAGCTCGCCGATTGCCAGGAGAAGGATCCTGCCCTGTGCGAGCTATACCTTGTCGAAGGGGATTCCGCAGGAGGCTCGGCAAAGCAGGGCCGCGACCGCAAGTTCCAGGCGATTCTGCCGCTTAAGGGAAAGATCCTGAACGTCGAGAAGGCGCGCTTCGACAAGCTGATTTCATCGCAGGAAATAGCAACCCTGATCACCGCGCTGGGCACTGGCATCAAGGAAGACTACGACATTGCGAAGCTGCGCTATCACCGCATCATCCTGATGACGGATGCCGACGTCGACGGCTCCCACATCCGCACCCTGCTGCTGACGTTCTTCTTTCGCCAGATGCCGGAACTTGTAGAGCGCGGCCACATCTATATCGCCCAGCCGCCGCTTTACAAGGCCAAGCAGGGCAAGGAAGAGCGCTATCTGAAGGACGAACACGAACTGAACGAATTCATGCTCAGGCAGGCGCTGGTCGATGCGTCCCTCAATGTTTCAGCTCAGGGTGAAGCAATCCGTGGAGAGGCGCTCGGACTACTTGCCAAATCCTACCTGCTCGCCGAAGCCGTGATTAACCGGGTATCCCGCTGGATCGACCGAGACGTCCTGCAGGCGATGCTGGAGGGGGCTGAGATAGACCTTTCCAGCCGGGAGGCCGCCGAATCTTCAGCGCAAGGTCTCCTCGCCCTGATACCAGAGGGAGGGATACGCATCAGGGCGCACCTGGACGCAAAGACCGAACGGTACCAGATTCGCGTCGAGCGCGTCCGGCACGGCAACCTGCGATTTACCAATATTGATCACGAGTTTGTTGTGTCCGGCGACTACACCCAGATTCGCAGAACCGCCGAGATGCTCCGCGGTCTTGTCAGTCAGGGCGCTTCAGCGCAGCGAGGTGAAAAGAGGCATCCGGTGAAAGATTTTCCGGAAGCGATGAAATGGTTCTTCGCGGAGGTCCAGAAGTCGATGAGCATGCAGCGCTACAAGGGGCTTGGCGAGATGAACCCCAGCCAGCTCTGGGAGACCACCATGGATCCCACCAAGCGTCGGCTGCTCAAGGTGCAGATCGAGGACCTGATCGCTGCCAACGAAATATTCACCACGCTGATGGGCGATGAAGTCGAGCCGCGCCGGGCGTTTATCGAGTCGAACGCTCTGGGCGTGCGCAACCTGGACGTATAGGCAGGGCGTCAGGCGGCGGGAACCCTGTCCCCGACCGAAGGTCCTACTTTACGGTTTTTTTCTTGCGCTTTGCGGGTGCTTTTTTCGGCTTTGAGACCGCCCTCGCCGGTGTTGTTTTGGCGGCGGCTTTCTTGAGTGGAACAGCGACCACTTCGGTGCCTGCGTCGTTCGCAGCCTTCTTGACGGCGGCACCGGGTTTGGCCACCCGAGCCTGGAATTCGAAGCCGATCTTTCCGCCGGGCGTTTTCACCAGGAACGCCTTGAAGGGCCGCCCTTTTTTGGAAATGAAACGGTTCAATAGATCCGTCTTCCCTGTTGCCAACAGCTTTTCCATCTGTTCGCGTTCGATCTGCTGCTGAAGGATGATCTTGCCTGACCGGAAATCGCAGGTTCGCGGCGTGCCGACGGCTTTCTCACAGACATAGGCCATTCCGGAGTCGAAGACGTGCGAACCGCACTTTGGGCATGCGCCAAGGGGTTGCTGGGCGCTGAAGTCGGGGGCCTCTCCACCGTCGTCCTCAGGCCTGGCCTGGCCGAAGTCAAACTCGATCCGCTGCTCGTCCGTGAGTTTGAGGACCGCCGCAAAAGGACGCCCCATGCGGCTGCGAAAACCTGTGAGCGGGCCGATGCTGCGCTGGCTTATCAGTTCCGCCACCTCCTCCGGCGCCCACTCCCTTCCCGAAATCACTTTCCACAGGTTGAAGTCGCAGGCCTGGCACTGGAACTTCCGGTAGTTTTCCTGGATCACCCCGCCACACTTCGGGCAGGGCACATCGAGCGTTGCAAACGCCGTGTCCGGAATATCGCCGTCCTTGATTCGCGCCACCATGTCGCGCGTGACTGATTCAATGTGTTCCATGAACTCGTCGCGCTTCAGCTTGCCGAGTTCCATCTGCTTGAGTTTGAACTCCCAGTCACCCGTGAGTTCCGGGGAGGTGATCTCCGAGACGGCGAAATGC
This sequence comes from Burkholderiales bacterium, assembly GCA_038211455.1. Lineage (GTDB taxonomy): Bacteria > Pseudomonadota > Gammaproteobacteria > Burkholderiales > SG8-39 > SZAS-79. The sequence goes on along the minus strand of JBBQVP010000001.1, from coordinate 2,635 downwards.
TTTAGCGCGAAAAGCAGGGAAAAAGCCTTTGGAGTCGGCACCAGTTCCCTGCCGTTTCGGTGCACATACTCCTCCTTGATCAGACCTTCGATCACGGCCGCGCGTGTCGCTGGCGTGCCGAGGCCCTTCTGGCCCATCGCTTCGCGAAGTTCGTCGTCTTCCAGCAGTTTGCCGGCCCCCTCCATCGCGGACAGCAGCGTGGCTTCGCTGTATCGCGCAGGCGGCTTGGTCTGGTTTGCGACCGACTGAACGTCCAGGGTGCTCACTTTCTCATCCGGGGCTACCGCCGGAAGGTTCTCGTTTTCCTCCTGCGTCGCTCTGCCATACACGGCAAGCCAGCCGGGATTCTTCAAGATGCGGCCCTCGGTCTTGAATCGATGGCCCGCGACTTCGGTTATCCGCGTGGTCTGAAGATGTTCCGCCGGCGGATAGAACACCGCAAGGAAGCGCCGCACGACAAGGTCGTAGAGCTTTTGTTCCGGTTCGGACAGGCTTTTCGGCGCCTGGAGGGTCGGGATGATCGCGAAGTGGTCGGAGATCTTGCTGTTGTCGAATATCCGTTTGTTCGGCTTCACCCAGCCATTCTTCAGTACCTGGCCGGCAAACGTGACGTATGTGCCTTCCTTGAGCATTTCCAGCGTCTGCTTGACGGTTGGAACGTAGTCTTCGGGCAAAGCGCGCGCGTCGGTCCGCGGATAGGTCAGAACTTTGTGCTTTTCATACAGGGCCTGCGCAAGTCCCAACGTGTTCTTGGCCGAAAAGCCGAATCTCCCGTTGGCTTCGCGCTGAAGGCTGGTCAGGTCGAACAGCAGCGGGGACAACTGGGTCGAGGGTTTTGTCTCTTCGGTGACCGTTCCGGATTTTCCCTCGCAGGTCGCGCGGATGGCGTCAGCTTTTTCGGCGTCCCAAAGGCGCTCGGCCTTGCGCTCGGAGTCCTCCTGCTTCTTGAAAGCGGAATCGAACCAGCGCCCGGCATATTCGCCTGCCTTGGCGCCGAAGCGAGCATGCACTTCCCAGTAGTCGCGCGGCTTGAAAGCCCGTATTTTTCCTTCCCGCTCGACCAGAATCGCCAGCGTCGGTGTCTGAACGCGACCGACGGTCGTCAGATAGAACCCCCCCTCCTTGGAGTTGAAGGCGGTCATCGCCCGGGTCCCGTTGATGCCTATAAGCCAGTCTGCTTCCGAGCGCGACTTGGCTGCATCTGCGAGCGCCAGCATGTCGTGGTCGGATCGCAGTTTTGCGAATCCCTCGCGAATTGCCGACTGAGTCATCGACTGGAGCCAGAGCCGCTCGATTGGCTTCTTGGTTTTCGAGTGCTGCACGATGTAGCGGAAGATCAACTCCCCTTCGCGACCGGCGTCGCAGGCGTTCACCAGCGCGTCGATGTCTTTGCGCTTGATCAGTCGCAGCAGGACATTGAGTCGGGGCTCGCTGCGTTCGATCGGCCGGAGTTCGAAATGCGGCGGAATGACTGGCAGGTTGTTGAATGACCACTTGCCTTTCTTTACGTCGTGCGACTCCGGCAGGGCGAGTTCGAGCAGGTGCCCGACCGCCGATGAAATGACGCAATCGTCGCTTTCGAACCAGTCGCTCTGTTTCGCAAAGCCGCCAAGCGCCTTCGCGATGTCCGAGGCGACTGATGGTTTTTCGGCAATGATGAGCTTTTTGCCCACGGAGTTCGGGGGATGCCCGCCTTTGAAAGGGGGCAGATGATAAGCGCAACCGCTGCCGGATGACAACCAAGCACGTCACGCCGGCCGTGAAATCGCCCGATCAGTTGGGCAGACGGTTCTCCGTAGAAGAGAGAAGTTCCTCTGCGATCAACGTGCTGGCCGGTGTCTCCAGATTCCAAAGCACCATCAGGACGATAAGCTTCAGTTGGTCTAGCGACAGGCTGCGACCGGTGGCGGCCATCGCGCGGTCGACCACCAGTTCTCGTAGCGCGGGATCAAGCACGCCGATGATCTCAAGATGCATGATCAGGCCTCGGCAGCCCGCGTCAAGCTTGGCGCATTCCTTGGGCGCGTAGGTGCGCACCGAGCGTGACGATACAGGTACCGGAGCCAGGCTGAGGTGCGGCGCGTGCAGCATGCCAGCGAGCCAGGACAATGCTTCGCTGATATCCGACTCCTCAAACCCCGCAGCCGACAGCCGCCTGGCAATCAGCTGGTTGTCTTCGGAAAGATCGGCGCGGTGGCAGTTCTCGAACAGGTAGGCAAGGATGTCGTACATGGTGTGTTTTTCTTCTCAGGACAACCGTTGATAACGTCCGCCGGGCAACGTGGCAGCAAGCCCGGCGAGCTCCAGGCGAAGCAGCTCGGCAACGACGCGTTCGGCCGGCAACCCCGCACTTTTACAAAGCGTATCGACGTCAACAGGATCATAGCCCATGTGCACGAGCAATTCCGACGTCTGCTCCGAGGTGACGTCAGCGGGCGGCGAATTTTGCCAACCACCGAACTCCGACAGGATGTCCTCGGCTGAATCGACGAGCTTTGCGCCCTGCTTGATCAGCGCGTGACACCCGCGCGAGAGCGGGGAGTGGATCGAGCCCGGAATCGCAAACACCTCGCGCCCCTGCTCCGCGGCGAATTTTGCGGTGATCAGCGAGCCACTCCCCAACGCCGCCTCGACC